>JBDSYO010000325.1:0-4219 GCA_039925625.1 Lapillicoccus sp.
CCGAAGTACGCGCCGGGAGTCCGCGCCGAACCCTGACCGACCGCTCGTCGGCGACCGTATCCTCCTGCGTATGCCGCCGACGTCGCCGCTCGAGGACGCCCCCCTGCGGGCGCTCGTCGTGGACGACGAGGCACCGACGCTGGCCGAGCTGACATACCTCCTCGGACAGGACCCGCGCATCGGCACGCTCCACACGGCATCGTCGGGCACGGAGGCCCTGCGCGCCCTGGAGGATCACTCGGTCGACGTCGTGTTCTGCGACATCTCGATGCCGGGGCTGGACGGTCTCGACCTCGCGAAGGTGCTCGCCCGGTTCGCGGACCGGCCGCAGGTCGTGTTCGTCACTGCCTACGAGGAGCATGCGGTCGACGCCTTCGAGCTGCAGGCGACCGACTACGTCATGAAGCCGATCCGCACCGAGCGGCTCGGCGAGGCGGTGCGCCGGGTCGTGGCCGCCCACGGCGAGACCCCGCGCGCGAGCGCGCCCACCGACGAGGACGAGACGATCCCCGTCGAGCTGGGCGGGGTGACCCGCTTCATCCAGCGCAGCCAGATCCGCTACGCCAGCGCGCACGGCGACTACGCCCGGATGCACACCGCCGACGGGTCCCACCTTGTGCGGGTGTCGCTCAACGCGCTCGAGGAGCGTTGGGGAGAAAGGGGATTCGTGCGTATCCACCGGTCGACGCTGATCTCGCTCGCGCACGTGACGGCGGTCTCGACCGACGCCGGTCACACCGTCGTGCGCGTCGGCGACGTCGAGCTCCCGGTGAGCCGGCGGCATACTCGCGCCCTGCGCGACCGGCTGCTGCGGCCGACCGTACGGTGAGCGAGCCGCCGACCACCCCACCGCGCCGGGTCCGCGTCACCTCGCCCCGCCGGGAGGCCCGGCGCCGCGGGGCCCGGCGGCCCGCCGCACAGGAGCTGGAGGAGCAGACCGGCCTGGGCGAGGTCTACCTCTCCGCACTCCTGCGCGCCCAGCTGCGGCTGTCGGTGGCGATCCTCCTGGCCACGGCGGTGGTCGTCCTCGGGCTGCCGGCGCTGCTCGTCCTCGTCCCGTCAACGCGAACCCTCCAGGTCGGGCCGATCCCGTTGCCGTGGTTGGTGATCGGCGTGCTGATCTATCCCGTCGTCCTCGTCGCAGCCAGGATCTACGTGCACCAGGCCGAGCGCATCGAGCGCGAGTTCTCCGACCTCATGGGCCAGCCGTGACGACCGCCCAGGCCGGCGTCGTCGCCATCGCCCTCGTCTGCGTGGTCACCCTCGTGCTCGGCGCCTTCGGGCTGCGGCTGTCCCGCACGACGAGCGACTTCTACGTCGCGGGGCGCAGCGTCAGCGCGGGCTGGAACGCCTCGGCCATCGGGGGCGAGTACCTCTCCGCTGCCTCGTTCCTCGGCATCGCCGGCCTCGTGTACGCCCTCGGCGTGGACATGCTGTGGTTCCCCGTCGGCTACACGGTGGGCTACCTCGTCCTGCTGGTGCTCGTCGCCGCCCCGCTGCGCCGGTCGGGGGCCTACACGCTGCCCGACTTCGCCGAGGCGCGGATGGAGTCGAGGCGGCTCCGCGCCCTCGCCTCCGTCCTCGTCGTCGGGATCGGTTGGCTCTACCTGCTGCCCCAGTTCCAAGGCGCCGGGCTCGCCCTCAGCACGGTGACCGGGGCGCCGCCCGCCCTGGGCAGCCTCATCGTGGCCGTCGTCGTGCTCGCCAACGTCACCGCGGGCGGGATGCGCTCCATCACGCTCGTGCAGGCGGTGCAGTACTGGATCAAGCTCACCGCCATCTCGGTGCCGGCCTTCGTGCTGCTCGCCGTGTGGGTCGGCTCGGGCGCCCCCGCCCCCGCCGTGACCGCCGCGCCGGGACCGGCCTGGTCGGAGGCGCTCAGCGGGTTCGGCGGCCGCGAGCACCCCGTCTACGCCACCTACTCCACGATCCTCGCGCTCTGCTTCGGCACCATGGGTCTGCCCCACGTGCTCGTGCGCTTCTACACCAACCCCGACGGCCGGGCCGCCCGCCGCACGACCCTCGTCGTCATCGCCCTGCTGGGGCTGTTCTACGTCTTCACCCCGGTCTACGGCGTGCTCGGGCGGGTCTACCTCCCGACCCCCCCGGAGGGCATCCGGGCCGAGACGGTGCCGCTGCTCCTGCCGGGGGTCGTGATCCCCGGTGGCGTCGGCACGCTCCTGTCGGCGGTGCTGGCCGGCGGCGCCTTCGCCGCGTTCCTCTCCACCGCCTCGGGGCTCACCGTGTCCGTGGCCGGGGTGGTCGACCAGGACTTCCTCGCCCGCACCCTCGGGCGGCGCTCCGGGGGCGACCTGCCGCGCATCCGCACCTTCCGGCTCGCCGCCGTCGTCGCGGTCGTCGTGCCGTATGCGATGAGCTGGCTGGCGGTGAACACCAGTCTCGCCGACACGGTCGGGCTCGCCTTCGCCGTCGCCGCGTCGACGTTCTGCCCGCTGCTCGTGCTCGGCGTGTGGTGGCGGCGGCTCTCTGTGGCCGGGGCGACGGCCGGGCTCGTCACCGGCGGCGTCCTCGCGCTCAGCGCGACGACGGTCACCGTCCTGGGTGGGCCCGGGGCGGTCGGCGGCGGTTGGGTCGGCGCCCTCGTCGCCCAGCCGGCGGCGTGGACCGTGCCGACCGCCTTCCTCGTCGCCGTCCTCGTCTCGTACGCCACACCGGGGTCCGTGCCCCGCGGCACCGCCCGCACGATGGTGCGGCTGCACGCACCGGAGGACCTCAGGGCCACGCCGCCCCGCTCCGGCTGACCCGACCGCTGGGCGCGTCGCGACCCCCGTCCGGCGCAGGGCCCTCCCCCACTGGGCGACCGCCCTCCCCTCCCGGCGCGCGTCGTCTTCCCTTGCGCCGCCTCCTGGTCCCACCCTGGACCGACCGCGGGAGAGGCCCGTGGCACGCGACCACCCGGAGGTGCGCCGTGAGCAACGATGCTCTCGAACGCTCGACCACCGAACCGGACGCCGAGTCGAGGTACGCCGAGGTCCAACAGTCTTCGGAGTTCCGTGGCTTGCGCGCCAGGTTCCGCAAGTTCGTCTTCACCCTGACCGTGTTCTTCCTGGCGTGGTACTTCGTCTACGTCCTGCTCTCCTCGTTCGCCCCCGACTTCATGGCCACCAAGGTCGCCGGCAACGTCACCATCGGGCTCATCCTCGGGCTGCTGCAGTTCGTCACGACCTTCGCCATCACGATCATCTACGTGCGCTGGGCCAACCGGCAGTTCGACCCGGCGGCCGAGGCCCTGCGCGAGCAGTTCGAAGGAGGCCGGGCATGAGTGCGCTGTCGCCGGCCCTGCCGTCGTTCGTGGCCCCCGCCGCGACCAACGTCGGCAGCCCCACCCTCAACATCACGATCTTCGTGCTCTTCGTCGTCATCACGCTGGGCATCGTCATCCGCGCCTCGCGCAACAACCGGACGGCGGCCGACTTCTACACCGGTGGCCGGGCGTTCACCGGCCGGCAGAACGGCATCGCCATCGCGGGCGACTACCTGTCTGCGGCCTCGTTCCTCGGCATCGCCGGCGCCATCGCCGTCAACGGCTACGACGGGTTCCTCTACTCGATCGGGTTCCTCGTCGCCTGGCTCGTCGCCCTGCTGCTCGTCGCCGAGCTGCTCCGCAACACAGGCAAGTTCACCATGGCCGACGTGCTCAGCTTCCGGCTGAAGCAACGTCCGGTGCGGATCGCGGCTGCGATCTCGACCCTCGTCGTCAGCTTCTTCTACCTGTTGGCGCAGATGGCCGGGGCCGGCGGCCTCGTCGCCCTGCTCCTGGGCATCGACGCCAGGGCCGGTCAGAGTGTGGTCATCGCCGTGGTGGGCGTGATCATGGTCGGCTACGTCCTCATCGGCGGCATGAAGGGCACCACCTGGGTGCAGATCGTCAAGGCCACGCTGCTCATCATCGGCGCGTTCGTCATGACCATCTGGGTGCTCGGCAAGTACGGCTTCAACATCTCCAACGTGTTCCAGGGCGCGGTGGACAAGGCCGGCACGGCGGGCACGAAGATCCTCGGCCCGGGTCTGCAGTACGGCAAGACGACGACGAGCAAGATCGACTTCATCTCGCTCGCCCTCGCCCTCGTGCTCGGCACGGCCGGCCTGCCGCACGTGCTCATGCGCTTCTACACGGTGCCGACGAGCAAGCAGGCCCGGAAGTCGGTCGAGTGGGCCATCTGGCTCATCGGCATCTTCTACCTGTTCACCCTCGTCC
>JBDSYO010000326.1:0-7580 GCA_039925625.1 Lapillicoccus sp.
CAGGAGCAGGGCCAGCGCGACGCCGGAGCCGGCCGCCGCCAGGAACGCCGGCCCTGACGCCGCTGCTCCGGCCGGCTCGGTCCGCACGGGGGCGACCCGGCGCGTCTGTGCCTCACGGGCCGCCCGCAGGGACGCGCGGGTGACCGGTTGGGTGTCGGGGCCGGCATCGATGTCCGCAGCGAGCGGGCCGGCGGCGAGCGGGCCGGCGGCGAGCGGGTCAGCGGCGGGCGGGTCAGCGGCGGGCGGGTCAGCGGCGGCCGGGTCAGCGGGCGGCGAACCGTCCGGGGCGGCCACCGCGGAGGGCTCGCCGGGGACCCAGCCCCCCGGACGCCCCTGCTCTCCCGCCGTCACGGGAGGCATCCTTGCACTCCGGCGGGTGGCTCGGCCCGGCTCCGGCCGGTCACCCCCCGGCGAAGGGGGGCAGGATCTCCAGGGTCGATCCCGGGGCCAGCGGGTGCTCGCCGGTGGCCGCCCGGCCGTCCACGAGGAACGTCGCCACCGCGGCGACCGGACCGAGCGTGGGGCGTAGGGCCACGGCGGCGGCGACCGCCTGGGCGACGGTCGTGGCCGAGACGACGTCGGACGAACGACCGGCCGCGGCCCGGGCGCCGGCCCAGTACCGGACCGTCACCCCGTGGTCGGAGCCGGGACGGTCGGTCATCCCTCCATTATTGTCGACGGATGGTCCACCTCCTGCTGCTGACCAATGCGCTGGCGCCCAGCGCGGAGGTGCTGCCGGCGCTGGGCCTGCTCAGCCACCAGGTGCGCATCCTGCCCGCCGAGCCGACGGCGCTCGTCGACTCCCCCAAGGGCGACCTCGTGCTCGTCGACGCCCGCAGCGAGCTCGCCCAGGCCAAGTCGCTCTGCCGGGTGCTGCGGGCCACCGGTCTCTCTAGCCCCCTCATCGCCGTGTTGACCGAGGGTGGCCTGGCCGGGCTGACGAGCGAGTGGGGCGTCGACGACGTCATCCTCGACAGCGCCGGGCCGGCCGAGGTCGACGCCCGGCTCCGGCTGGCCATCTCGCGCGCCGACCCTGGGGAGGCCGAGGAGTCCGGGCCGATCCGGGCCGGCGACGTCGTCATCGACGAGGCGACCTACTCGGCGCGGGTCCGCGGGCAGATCCTCGACCTCACCTACAAGGAGTTCGAGCTGCTGAAGTTCCTGGCGCAGCACCCGGGCCGGGTCTTCAGCCGCGCGCAGCTGCTCCAGGAGGTCTGGGGCTACGACTACTTCGGGGGCACCCGCACGGTCGACGTCCACGTTCGGCGCCTACGGGCCAAGCTCGGGGTCGAGCACGAGGCGCTGATCGGCACCATCCGCAACGTGGGATACCGGTTCGTCGCCGACCGCCCCCGTGAGGTCGGGCTGGCCGCCGAAGCCTGAGTGGCCGCTCCACGCCACGACGAAGGCGGGGTATGCCGGGTGTGAACACCCGGCATACCCCGCCTGTCGTCCAGCTCAGTTGTTGCCGGCGATGCGGGTCGGAGCGACCGGGTCGTAGGGCGACACCGTCGGGAGGTACTTGACGAAGCCGACGATGTCGAGGCCTCCGAAGTACTTGTTGGTGCCGTTCTTGAAGGCCGCGAAGTTGTCCCCACCGTCGGAGAGGAAGTTGTTCGCGGCGATCCGGTAGGTGGCGTTCTTGTCGATCGCCACCCCGCCCAGCTTCACGCTGCCGTCGACCGGGCCGGTCGAGGTCATCGAATAGGTGAATCCTGCCGAGACCTGGAGCGTCTTCTTCCCTGTCGCCGCGTTGTTCCCCGTGACCTGCTGGGTGAGCAGGGCGTAGATGTCGGAGCCCTTGAGGTCCATCGACACGAGGTAGTTGTTGAACGGCTGCACCGTGAACGCCTCCTCGTAGGTGACGTCACCGGGCGCCTCGCCCCACGAGCTCGCCGCGTAGGTGAGGTCGGCTCGCAGACCGCCGGGGTTCATGAAGGCGATGACCGGCTTCTGGTTGTTGGTGACGAGGGAGGGGTCGTTGACCTGGGCGTCGGCGACGAGGTCACCGAGCGCCGACTCACCGGCGGGGTTGCCCGCCCGCGTCACGTCGGCGTTGATGTGCCCGATGACCTGGCCCGCGATGGGGGCGATGGCCTTCTTGTACTGGGTGATGATCGACGTCTGCGCCGGATCCTTGGGCACGTTGCGGGTCACGAGCATGTTCTTGGCCGACATCACCGAGGTGCGGGTGATGTCCTGGGTGCGCCGGTCGTAGGTCAGCTCGGTGTCGGTGAACAGACGCCCGAAGGAGGAGGCCGACGTGACCATGCGGTCCTGGCCGGCCGGGTCCTTGATGTCGCAGACGTAAGGCTGGTGCGTGTGGCCCGAGACGATCATGTCGATGGCCGGGTCGAGACCCTTGGCGATGGGGATGATCGGGCTGGTGGGGTCGAGCTGGGCGCCGTCGGCGCAGGCCGCGTCGTACGACGGGTTGACCGTGTACGGCTTGTTGTCCGGGCCGAACCAGGTCTGCTGGCCGGGGGTGCCGCCCTGGTGGACGAGCACGACGATGGCGTTGACACCCTGCTTGCGCAGTACCGGGACGAGCGCGTTGGCCGTCTTGACCTCGTCGGTGAACTGCAGCCCGGCGACGCCGGCGGCGGTGACGATGGTCGGGGTGTCCTTGAGGGTCATCCCGATGAAGCCGATCTTGGCGCCCTTGATGTTCTTCACCGTGTAGGCGGGCAGGATCGTCTGGTCGGTACCGGCGTACTTGACGTTGGCCGCGAGGTAGGGGAAGTCCGCCCCCTGGAAGGTGTGGAGCGCGCAGGAGGTCGGGTCGCCGGGGATGCACCCGCCGTTCTCCATCCGCTGTAGCTCCTTGTAGCCCTCGTCGAACTCGTGGTTGCCCACGGCCGAGACGTCGAGCTTGAGGGCGTTCATCGCCTCGATGGTCGGCTCGTCATGGAACGCCGCGGACAGCAGCGGGGAGGCCCCGATGAGGTCACCCGCGGCGACCGTCAGGGAGTAGGGGTGACCTTCACGGGCCTGGGCCAGGTGGGTCGAGAGGTACTCCACACCCCCGACTCCCGGCGGGACGAGGCTGTCGGTGGTCACGTCGACGGCCTTGCCGTTCACGAGCTGGTGTCCGGTCACGAGCCGGCCGCTGGAGCCGCTCGGCGGCTCGAGGTTGCCGTGGAAGTCGTTGAACGACAGGAGCTGGATGTTCATCGTGGGTCCGTTGGGGGCGGCCTCGGAGGTGCCGCTCGTGGCGGCGACTCCGGCAAGGGCGCAAGCCCCGACCGCGATGACACCGATCAGGCGTCGTGGGCGTGCGAACGACATAGGTCTCCCTGGTTGTGCGACGGCTGCGTACGGCCGGCTGACGGTCTCTGTCAATTCCCCGAGTCCGTGCAGGCTAGTCCCAAGATGGGCCGATATCGGGCGTCGCAGGTTTCCACTTCGTGAAATCCTGCCGGCTGTGCCCCCGACCGTGACCCTGACCTCCGTGGACCGTCTCGACGATGCCGCCCGCAGCGCGGTCGACGCTCTCGTGTCCGATGCGGGCCGCGCCGACGGGGTCACCCCCCTGTCGGAGCAGTCGCGGCTGGCGGTGCACGGCCGGTCCGGGCACGAACCCGGCCACGTGCTCGCGTATGCGGCGGCGGGCACGGGGTCGGCCGGCGAACCGTCGCTGGCCGGGTACGCCCAGGTCGACGACCGGGACGCCGAGCTGGTCGTGGCCCCGGCCTGGCGGCGACAGGGCGTCGGCTCCCTGCTCCTGGACGCCCTGCCCCCGGAGGCGCGGGTGTGGGCCCACGGGGACCAGCCGGCCGCCGAGGCCTTCGCCGCCGCCCGCAACCTGGAGGTCGCCCGCGAGCTGTTCGTGCTCGGGCGCCGCTTCGACGAGCACCCGCCGCGGGGCGAGGTGGTCCTCACCGCGGGCCTGGTCGCCCGACCCTTCCGGCCCGGCCAGGACGAGGCCGAGTGGCTGCGGGTCAACGCCCTCGCGTTCGCCCACCACCCCGAGCAGGGGCGACTGACCCGGGCCGACCTCGACGCGCGGATGGGTGAGTCGTGGTTCGACCCAGAAGGGCTGCTGCTCGTCGTGCCGCAGGACGACCCGCAGCGGGTGGCAGCGTTCCACTGGACCAAGGTGCGTCCGGAGGACGGGAAGGGCGAAGTTTACGTCGTGGGGGTCGACCCGGCATACCAAGGCCGGGGGCTCGGCCGGCCCCTCACGCTGCTCGGGCTGGAGCACCTGCGGGCCGTCGGCGTCGACGATGTCATCCTCTACGTCGACGGCGACAACCCCGCGGCGCTGCGCGTCTACCGGGGGCTCGGCTTCACGACCCGCTCGGTAGACCGCATGTATGCCGCCCGCCGTTGACGGAAGTTCACCTCGGGGTGGAACGATGAGGCCATGAGTACCGACGTGTCCGAGCGGTCGAGCGACCTCGACGAGGGGGAGCGCCCCGAGCCGGGCGACGTCGGCGGCGACGGCATCCCGGAGTCGGCCCTGCGGTCGCTCGCGAGCGCGATCCCCTCCTCCCGGGTCGCGCCGGCCCGTGCGCCCAACGGCCGGTTCCTCCCCGCCGCCCGGGCCGAGGACGAGCTGCCCGCCGACCGGTTCCTCGAGCGCGAGATCTCCTGGCTCCAGCTCAACGAGCGGGTGCTCCAGCTGGCCATGGACGACAGCGTCCCGCTGCTCGAGCGGGCCAAGTTCCTCGCGATCTTCTCCAACAACCTCGACGAGTTCTTCATGATCCGGGTCGCCGGCCTCAAGCGCCGGATCGCCACCGGCCTGGCCGTGCGCTCCGCCTCGGGCCTCGAGCCGCGCGAGGTGCTCGAGCGCATCAGCGAGGTCTCGCACCAGCTGATGAGCCTGCAGGCCCAGGTCTTCCTCGAGCAGGTGCAGCCGGCGCTCGCCGCCGAGGGCATCACCATCGCCCACTGGGACGACCTCACCGACGACGAGCGTGAGCCGCTGCACCAGCTCTTCACCGAGCACATCTTCCCGGTGCTGACCCCGCTGTCGGTGGACCCCGCCCACCCCTTCCCCTACATCTCCGGCCTGTCGCTCAACCTCGCGGTGACGCTCGTCAACCCCAAGACGGGCAACGAGCACTTCGCCCGCGTCAAGGTGCCACCGTCACTCCCCCGGCTGCTGCGCGTCGACCCGCAGAGCCACGAGGGTGACTACGCTGCGCGGTTCGTGCCGCTCGAGGACGTCATCGCGGTGCACCTCGACCAGCTGTTCACCGGCATGGAGGTGCACGAGCACACGACGTTCCGGGTCACCCGCAACGAGGACCTCGAGGTCGAGGAGGACGACGCCGAGAACCTCCTCACCGCACTGGAGAAGGAGCTGACCCGCCGCCGG
Organism: Lapillicoccus sp.; assembly: GCA_039925625.1. Lineage (GTDB taxonomy): Bacteria > Actinomycetota > Actinomycetes > Actinomycetales > Dermatophilaceae > Lapillicoccus. Next base: position 5,327 of record JBDSYO010000326.1, read on the forward strand.
TTCGGGCCGCCGGTGCGCCTCGAGGTCGAGGAGGACATCGACGACCACGTGCTCGACCTGCTGCGCCGCGAGCTGCAGATCCGCGGCAGCGAGGTCTACCGGGTGCCCGCCCCCCTCGACATGCGCTCGCTGTTCATCATCGGTGACCTCGAGCGTTCGGACCTGAAGTACGACGCCTTCGTGCCGCTGACCCAGTCCGACCTGTCGCCCACCGAGAGCTCCAAGCCGGGTGACATCTTCGCCTCGGTACGCGCGAAGGACGTTCTCCTGCACCACCCCTACGACTCGTTCTCCACGTCGGTGCAGGCGTTCATCGAGCAGGCGGCGGTCGACCCGCGGGTCCTGGCCATCAAGCAGACGCTCTACCGCACCTCGGGCGACTCCCCCATCGTCGACGCCCTCATCGACGCCGCGGAGGCCGGCAAGCAGGTGCTCGCCGTAGTGGAGATCAAGGCCCGCTTCGACGAGGTCAACAACATCAGCTGGGCCCGCAAGCTGGAGCAGTCGGGCGTCCACGTCGTCTACGGCATCGTCGGCCTGAAGACCCACGCCAAGCTGTGCCTCGTGGTCCGCCAGGAGGCCGAGGGCCTGGTGCGCTACTGCCACATCGGCACCGGCAACTACAACCCGAAGACGGCCCGCATCTACGAGGACCTCGGCGTCCTCACCTGCGACCCCCAGGTCGGGGAGGACCTCACCCGCCTGTTCAACCAGCTCTCGGGCATCGCGCCCCGCAGCCGCTTCAAGCGTCTGCTCGTCGCGCCGCGCACCGTCCGCTCCGGCCTGCTGGAGCAGATCGAGTCCGAGATCGAGCGGCATGAGAAGTCCGGCAAGGGCCGGATCGTCTTCAAGGTCAACTCGATCGTCGACGAGCAGATCATCGACGCGCTCTACCGGGCGTCGCAGCTCGGCGTGAAGGTCGACATCTGGGTGCGGGCCATCTGCGCCCTGCGTCCCGGCATCCCTGGCGTGAGCGACACCATCACCGTGCGCTCGTCGCTGGGCCGGTTCCTGGAGCACTCCCGCATCTTCTGGTTCGGCGGTGACGGCGACCCCGTGGTGTTCATCGGCAGCGCCGACATGATGCACCGCAACCTCGACCGCCGCGTCGAGGCCCTGCTGCGCATCACCGACCCCGCCCACGTCGCCGACATCACCTCGCTGCTCGACAAGGGCACGTCGCCGACGACGTCGCGCTGGGAGCTGTCGTCCGACGGACGGTGGACCCGTCACCACCGCGGGGCCGACGGCGAGCCGCTCACCGACGTGCAGACGGCGCTCATCGACATGCATCTCAAGCGCCGTCGCAAGGCCCGGCGCCGCTGAGCCGGACGCCTCCTCGTGACGAGCGGTGGTGACTTCCGCGTGAGCGACCCGGCGACGGTCGCCCCGTCCCTCGTCGTGCCCGCGGCCGGCACCCTCCCCTGGCGGCGTCGCCGCGGGAGCCTCGAGGTCGCGCTGGTGCACCGGCCCAAGTACGACGACTGGTCATGGGCCAAGGGCAAGCTCGACCCCGGCGAGGAGTGGCCGGTCGCCGCAGCCCGCGAGACGCAGGAGGAGACCGGCCTGCGGGTGCACCTCGGGATGCCGCTGCCCTCCGCGGCCTACATGGTGCTCGACCGCACGGGCGAGCCGGCGATCAAGCAGGTGCGCTACTGGGCGAGCGAGGTGGTCGGGGGCACCGGTCACCTCGAGAACGAGATCGACGAGGTGCGCTGGCTCGACGTCGTCGCCGCTCACGACCGCCTCGACTATGCGCGCGATCGGGAGCAGCTGCGCTCGGTCGTGCGCGCCGATGCTGCCGGTCGCCTCACGACCTGGCCGCTGACCCTCGTGCGTCACGCCAAAGCGCGGTCCCGGGGCGCCTGGAAGGGGCCCGACCCGGACCGCCCGCTGGACGCCCGCGGAGCCGCGCGCGCCGACGCCCTGGTGCCCCTGCTCGCGGCCTACGGCATCGGCCGGCTCGTCTCGTCCGGCTCCACCCGCTGCGTCGAGACCCTCCGCCCGTATGCCGCCGCCACCGGGCTGCCGCTGCGGCTGCGCGACGGCCTCTCCGAGGAGGGGTATGCCGCCGACCCCTCGCGAAGCGCTCACCACCTGCAGCGGGCGGTCGAGCGAGGCACCCCGACGGCCCTCTGCAGCCACGGTCCGGTCCTGCCCGAGCTGCTGACCGCGCTGGCCTCCCGCGTGGACGAACGCGCCGACGAGGAGGGTGCCGCAGCCGCGGCGCTCGTGGCGGCCGCCGAGTCGATGG
>JBDSYO010000327.1:0-4262 GCA_039925625.1 Lapillicoccus sp.
CGCACGGTGCGGTGGGTGACCCCGAACTCGTCGGCCACCTCGGCGATGGTCCACGTCCGCTGCTCGGGGACGGTGTCCGCTCGGGTTGCCACGGTCCGCAGTGTGCTTTACCTTTACGTCAACGTCAAGCACATCCCGCGCGACGTGGTCAGGACGAGAGGCATCCCCCATGTTCGAGCTGAGCAAGGAGCACCAGGACTTCCGCCAGGTCGTCCGCGACTTCGCCGAGAGCGAGGTCGCCCCGCACATCGAGCAGTGGGACCGCGACGCGCACTTCCCCACCGAGCTGGTGCCGAAGATGGGTGACCTCGGCCTCTTCGGCCTCACGGCGCCGGAGGAGTACGGCGGTGCGGACGCCGACTTCATGAGCCTCGTGGTCGCTATCGAGGAGCTCGGCCGGGTGGACCAGTCGGTCGGCATCACCCTCTCCGCGGGCGTCGGGCTCGGCATCAACCCGATCCTCAGCTACGGCACCGACGCGCAGAAGGAGCGCTGGCTGCCCGACCTCGTCGCCGGCCGCGCCCTGGCCGGCTTCGGCCTCACCGAGCCCGGCGCCGGGTCCGACGCCGGGGCGACCCGCACCAAGGCCGTCCGCGACGGCGAGGACTGGGTCGTGGGCGGTGCCAAGGCGTTCATCACGAACTCCGGCACCGACCTCACCTCGGTCGTCACGGTCACCGCGCGCACCGGGCTCAACGACGACGGATCCCCGCGGATCAGCGCCATCCTCGTGCCCGCCGGCACCCCGGGCTTCACCGTCGACCCGCCCTACCGCAAGCTCGGCTGGCACGTCTCCGACACCCACGGCCTGACCTTCCAGGACTGCCGCGTGCCGGCCGACCACCTCCTCGGTGAGGAAGGGGCGGGGTTCAAGCAGTTCCTCAAGACCCTCGACGACGGGCGCATCGCCATCAGCGCGCTCGCGGTCGGGTGCGCCCAGGCGTGCCTCGAGCTGTCGACCGAGTATGCGCGGACGCGCCAGGCGTTCGGCCGCCCGATCGGCGCCAACCAGGGGGTCTCGTTCCAGGTCGCCGACCTCGCGGTCATGGTCGAGGCGGCCCGCACCCTCACCTACAAGGCGGCCTGGCTCAAGGACGAGCTGCACGCCGGCCGCCGCTCCGTCGCCGACGTGAAGCAGGCCGCCGCCGTCGCGAAGCTCTACTCCACCGAGGCGGCCGTGAACGCCACCCGCATCGCCACCCAGGTGTTCGGCGGCAACGGCTTCATGGAGGAGTACCCCGTGGCCCGGTTCTACCGCGACGCCAAGATCCTCGAGATCGGGGAGGGCACGTCCGAGGTGCAGCGGATGGTCATCGCCCGCGGGCTGGGCCTGCCCGCATGAGCGGCGACGGGGCGGGGTACGAGCCCGACCCCCGGGTCGGCGACGTGCGCGCCCGGCTGGCCCAGGCGTACGAGGCCACGGAGAAGCTGTCCGACCCGGCCCGGGCCAAGCTCGAGAAGCAGAACAAGATCCACGTCCGCGAGCGCATCGCCCTGCTCTTCGACGAGGGCTCGTTCGTCGAGGACGGGCGGTACGCCAACGCGACCGCGCGCGGTCTGCCCGCCGACGGTGTGGTCACCGGCCGCGGCACCGTCGACGGGCGGCCGGCGATCGTCGTGGCCAACGACCCGACGGTGAAGGCGGGCTCGTGGGGTGCCCGTACCGTGGAGAAGATCGTGCGCGCCACCGAGACGGCGCTGCGCGAGGAGCTGCCGGTCTTCTGGTTCGTCGACTCCGCCGGCGCCCGCATCACCGACCAGGTCGAGATGTTCCCCGGCCGTCGCGGCGCCGGGCACATCTTCCACAACCAGGTCGCCCTGTCGGGCCGGGTCCCGCAGGTCTGCTGCCTCTTCGGGCCGAGCGCCGCGGGCGGGGCCTACATCCCCAGCTTCTGCGACATCGTCGTCATGGTCGAGGGCAACGCCTCGATGTACCTCGGCAGTCCGCGCATGGCCGAGATGGTCGTCGGCGAGAAGGTCACGTTGGAGGAGATGGGCGGCGCGCGGATGCACTGCACCGTCTCCGGGTGCGGCGACCTGCTCGTGGCCGACGACGTCGAGGCCATCGAGGTCGCCAAGCTCTACTTCTCCTACCTGCCCGGCTCGTGGCGCGAGACCCCGCCCGTCTTCGACGCCGAGCCGCCGGCTCGGGCCCTCACCCGCGACGTCGTGCCCGAGCGCGAGTCGGTGCCGTTCGACGTGCACGAGGTCATCGACGGGCTGGTCGACGACGGCTCGTTCTTCGAGATCAAGCCGCTCTTCGCCGCCGAGCTCGTCGTCGGCCTCGGCCGGATGGGCGGGGAGAGCGTGGGGTTCCTCGCGAACAACTCGATGGTCAAGGGCGGCGTGCTCTTCAGCGACAGCGCCGACAAGGCGGCCCGGTTCATCTGGCTGTGCGACGCGTTCGGCATCCCGCTCGTCTACCTCGCCGACGTGCCCGGCTTCATGATCGGCTCCGAGGTCGAGCGCGGCGGCATCATCCGGCACGGGGCCAAGATGGTCTCCGCCGTCGCGTCGGCCACCGTGCCGCAGGTCTGCGTCGTCGTGCGCAAGGCCTACGGCGCGGGCCTGTACGCCATGGGCGGGCCGGGCTTCGCTCCCGACGCGACGTTGGCTCTGCCCACCGCCCGGATCGCGGTCATGGGTCCGGAAGCCGCCGTCAACGCCGTCTACGCCAACCGGATCGCCGAGATCGAGACCACCGACGGCGTGGCGGCCCGCGACGCGTTCGTCGCCGAGAAGCGGCGGGAGTACGAGGAGGACGTCGACCTCGAGCGGCTGGCCTCCGACCTCGTGCTCGACAGTGTGGTCGAGGCCGACGAGCTGCGCGAGGAGCTGCTGCACCGGCTGCGCTACGCGGCCCGCCGCGACCGGCACTTCACCGAGCGCCGCCGCGGTATCCCCCCGGTCTGACGCCGGGTCCGACGGCCCGTCCCACTCCCGGTGGCCGCCGGACTGCCGTCCCGCGCAGGCTGACCTACCCTTGTCGTCGAGCACCCGGCATACCGAGCCTGGCGTGCCGGCCCCGCAGACGACCCGAGGTGTGCCCTGACCAGCGTCCAGACCGCCGAGCGCACGGCTGCCCCGGAGCCGGAGCCTTCGTCGGTGCGCGCGTCGGCCGCCCCCCCGTGGTGGCGCCGGTTCGAGATCTGGTTCCCGCTGGCCGTCTTCGCGGCGACCCGGCTGTTCACCGTCGTCGTGGTGCTGATCTGCCAGCGGTCGCAGATCGCGCTGCCCGCGCCCAACGGCATCCTGCGCATCATGTTCCCCACCGACGCGGCGCCCGGCTACTGGGTGGTGATGGGCAACTGGGACGGCCAGTGGTACCAGCAGATCGCCACGACCGGCTCCCCTAACCCGCTGCCGCTCGACGACACCGGGGCCGTCGATATGAACGCCTGGGCGTTCTTCCCGCTCTACCCCCTCATCGTCGGCGCCGTCATGAAGCTCACCGGGGGCGACTTCTTCGTGGTCGGCGGGATGACCGCAATGGTCATCGGGGCGGTGGCCATGGTGCTGCTGTTCCGCCTCGTCGACCGTGCGGTGGGCCGGTGGGAGGCCATGGTCGCAGTCGTGGGCGTGTGCACCTTCGTCAGCGCCCCGATCCTCCAGGCCACCTACACCGAGTCGCTGGCCCTGCTGCTCGTCGTCCTGTCGCTCCTGCTCATCCGGGCGCGCCGATACTGGTGGGTCGCCGTCGTGCTCGTGGCCCTCGCCCTGACCCGCAACGTCGTCGTGGCGATGGTGCCGGTCCTCATGGCGCACGCGTTCGTCCGCTGGCGGGCCGAGCGGGGCGCCTTCCCCCTCCGCGACCGGATCCTGCTCGGCGCGCTCGCGGTGGAGGCGGGGGCCCTCACCGGCCTCTGGCCCGCGGTCATCGCGCTGGGCACCAGCAACCCGACCGGCTACGCCCAGACCATGGAGGCCTGGAAGGTCGGCACCGACATCAAGCTGTCGAGCTGGTGGAACTATCTGGGCTTCGCCTACGGCGCCGTCGGCCCGTTCCTCGGGGTCGCGGTGGTGCTGTTCTTCGCCTGGTTCATGCTCACCAAGCGCTCGTGGCGGTGGGGGCCGGAGCTGTGGGGCTGGACGGGCGCCTACCCCGCGTACCAGATGATCGTCACCAACACCGGGCCGTCACGGCTGCGCTACGCGATCCTCGCGTTCGGGTTCACGCTGTTCATCGCGTGGTTCCTGCGGCTGCGCTGGTGGCGCCGGTATGCCGTGTGGGGGCTCGTGGCCGTGGCGCTCCTCGGGCTGGG
>JBDSYO010000328.1:0-4361 GCA_039925625.1 Lapillicoccus sp.
CCGCATCCCCGAGCGGGAGGGCGAACAGCCCGACTCCGGCATACAGGTCGAGGACCTTCTCGCCCCGCTGGGGGCCGAGGGTGGCCATGACGTGCTCCACGTAGGCCGCGGGGGCGCCGGGGTGCACCTGCCAGAACCCGCGGGCGTGGAGCCGGAAGTCCCCGCTCCACTCCCCCGCCTCGACGTGCTGCACCACGGCGCGGTCCCGGCCGTCGGGCAGCGGGACGAGCACCGCCCCTTCCGGCTCGTCGGCCGCCACGACGTCGACGCCGGTGCACCCGGTCCACACGGTGTCGAGCGCCCCCGACTCCACGACCCGCCGGTCGGCGATGAGGCAGTCGTCGACGGCGATGACGTCGTGCGAGCGGTGGCCGCGCAGCCCGGCCCGGCCAGCGTCGTCGACGGCGAGCTCGACGCGGGTGCGCCACCTGAGCCCCTCGTCGTCACCGGGCAGCGGCTCGACCTCCACGTCGACGTCGAGGTGCGCTAGCCGGGTCAGCTGCTCGGCGACGACGTCGGCCTTGAGCCGCCGCTGGTAGGGCAGGGCGGCGTGCTGGAAGTCGCACCCACCGCATCGGCCCGGACCGGCATACGGGCAGGGCGGGGTGACCCGGTGCTCCGACGCGTCGAGCACCTCGACCGCGTCGCCCCGCAGGAACCGGCTGGTGTCGTCACCCTCGGTGATCCGGACCCGCACCGTCTCCCCAGGCAGGGCGTGCCGGACGAAGACGACCCGGCCGTCCAGACGCGCGACGCAGTGGCCGCCGTGGGCGACGGGCCCGACCTCGAGCACCGCCTCGGTGCCGACCAGGGAGGTCAGCGGGGACCCCGCCGGACCGAGCCGACGGCCGGACCGTCGAAGTACTCGTCCTCCTGGCCCTGCGACGAGCGCAGCTGCCAGGGGACGCTCGCGACCATGACCCCCGGCGTGAACAGCAGGCGGGCCTTGAGGCGCAGGGCGCTCTGGTTGTGCAGGACCTGCTCGTACCAGCGGCCCAGGACGTACTCCGGGATGTAGACGACGACGACGTCGCGCGGGTTGCCGCTGCGGATGGAGCGGACGTACTCGACGATCGGCCGGGTGATCTCCCGGTAGGGCGACGACAGCACCTTCAGCGGCACGGGGACCTCACGGCGGGTCCACTCGGCCCGCAGCGCCTCGGTCTCCTCCGGGTCGACGTCGACCGTGACCGCCTCGAGGAAGGTCGGCCGGGTGGCCCGCGCGTACGCCACGGCCCGCATCGCGGGCTTGTGCAGCTTGGACAGCAGCACGATCGCGTGCACCCGGCTGGGGAGCATGGGCGCCTCGTCGTCGGTCAGCTGCAGCTCTTCGGCGACTCGCTTGTAGTGGCGGCGGATGCCCAGCATGAGGATGAAGAGCACCAGCATGGCGGCGATCGCGTAGCGCGCCCCCGCCTGGAACTTGGTGATGAGGACGACGAGCAGCACCGTGGCCGACATGAACGCGCCGGCGGCGTTGATGACGCGGGAGCGCATCATCCGGGCCCGCTCCTTGGGGTCGGTCTCGGTCTTCAGGTGCCGGTTCCAGTGCCGGATCATGCCGCTCTGGCTCAGGGTGAACGAGACGAAGACGCCGACGATGTAGAGCTGGATCAGCGAGGTGACCTTGGCCTGGTAGGCCACGATGAGCAGGGCGGCGGCCGCGGCCAGGATGAGAATGCCGTTGGAGAACGCGAGCCGGTCGCCGCGGGTGTGCAGCTGGCGGGGCAGGTAGCCGTCCTTGGCGAGGATCGAGCCGAGGACGGGGAAGCCGTTGAAGGCGGTGTTGGCGGCCAGGATGAGGATGAGGCCGGTGACGATCGAGATGAAGAGCACCCCCGGCGCGAACCCGGAGAACACGGTGTTGGCCAGCTGGCCGATGACGGTGTCCTGCGGGTGCTGGTTGATGTAGGCCTCGCCGACCACCTGCCCGTTGAGGGTGAGCTGGGAGGCCGGGTCGTCGGCGATCTTGATGCCGGTCTCGCGGCCGAGGTAGATGATCGAGCTCAGCATGACGATGGACAGCACGCCCATGAGCAGGAGCGTCGAGGCGGCGTTGCGGCTCTTGGGCTTCTGGAACGCCGGTACCCCGTTGCTGATGGCCTCTACGCCGGTCAGCGCTGCACAGCCGGAGGAGAAGGCGCGCAGCAGCAAAAAGGCGGCCGCGATGCCGACCACGCCCTGCCCCGGCTCGGGGGCCAGCTCGTACTGGGCGCTCTCCGCCAGGCCGAGGTTGCCCGTGAGGGACTGGTACGCGCCGTACAGGCCCATACCCACGATGCCGAGGATGAACGCGTACACCGGCACGGCGAAGGCCTTGCCGGACTCGCGCACCCCGCGCAGGTTCATGGCGGTGAGCAGCACGACGAGCCCGATCGCCACCTCCACCTCGTGTCCGCGCAGCGCGGGCAGGGCGGTCGCGGCGTTCTGGACGCCCGAGGAGATGGACACGGCGACGGTGAGGACGTAGTCGACGAGGAGCGCGCTCGCGACGGTCAGACCGGCGCGGGGGCCGAGGTTGACCGTGGCCACCTCGTAGTCGCCGCCGCCCGAGGGGTAGGCGTGGACGTTCTGCCGGTAGGAGGCGACGACGATGGCCATGACGACGACGACGCCGATGGTGATCTGCCAGGAGTGCGTCGTGACGAAGGCGCCGCCGGCCAGGCCGAGCATGAGCATGATCTCGTCGGGGGCGTAGGCGACCGAGGAGAGGGCGTCGCTGGCGAAGATCGGCAGGGCGAGCCGCTTGGGCAGGAGGGTCTCACCGAGCCGGTCGCTCCGCATCGCCCGTCCGAGGATGAGCCGCTTGACGACACGACCAGAGCTCGCCACGCGCACACTGTATGCCGCCCGGCAGGTCCCGGTGCCGCACGTCTCGCGCGCTGCGCCGGTGTAGCGTCCGTGCCGTGCACTTCGTCATCATGGGCTGCGGCCGCGTGGGCTCGACCCTCGCCAAGAGCCTGAGCAAGCGCGGCCACGACGTGGCCGTCATCGATGCCGAGCCCGCCGCCTTCCGGCGCCTCGGCAGCTCGTTCGAAGGCATGACGGTGACCGGGATCGGGTTCGACCGCGACACGCTGAAGGCGGCCCGCATCGACGAGGCCTACGCGTTCGCGGCCGTCTCCAGCGGGGACAACTCGAACATCCTGGCCGCCCGCGTCGCCCGCGAGACGTTCGGCGTCGAGCACGTGGCGGCCCGCATCTACGACCCCGGCCGCGCGATGGTCTACCAGCGTCTCGGTATCCCCACCGTCGCGACGGTGCGCTGGACGTCCGACCAGATGCTGCAGCTGCTCCTCCCGCAGGGCTCGGTCCCCGCGCTCACCGACCCGAGCGGGCGGGTCGTCGTGGCCCAGGTGCCGCTGGCCAAGGCCTGGGTCGGGCGTCGCCTCACCGAGATCGAGTCGGTGACCGGCGCCCGGATCGCGTTCATCACGCGGTTGGGCGACGGCCTCGTGCCCAAGGCCGACACGGTCTTCCAGGACGGCGACCAGGTGCACGTCGCGGCCGCCACCGACGACCTCAGCCGGATCGAGAAGGTCTTCGACCAGCCTCCGCCGGCTCACTGAGCCCGCGCCTCCTGCCCGTCCCGCCCCACCAGCGCCCTAGGACTCGAGTATGCGCGTCGTCATCACCGGAGCCGGCAGCGTCGGGCGGTCCATCGCCCGCGAGCTGCTGCACAACGGGCACCAGGTGCTGCTCATCGACAAGGACGCCGACGACGTGCAGGCGTCCCGCGTCCCCGACGCGGCCTGGCTCCTCGCCGACGCCTGCGAGATCGCGGTGCTGGAGGAGGCGAGGGTCCACGAGTGCGACGTGGTGGTGGCCGCCACCGGCGACGACAAGGCCAACCTCGTGGTCTCGCTGCTGTCGAAGACCGAGTTCGGCGTGCCTCGCACGGTGGCCCGGGTCAACAACCCCAAGAACGAGTGGATGTTCGACGAGTCGTGGGGCGTCGATGTAGCCGTGTCGACCCCCCGGCTCATGACGGCGCTCGTCGAGGAGGCCGTCAGCGTCGGCGACCTCGTGCGGATCTTCCAGTTCCAGCAGACCAAGGCGTCGATGGTCGAGCTGACCATGCCCGGGTCGGGTCCCTACATCGGCAAGCGGATCGCCGACATCGACTGGCCCGACGACACCGTGCTCGTCGGGATCATCCGCGACGACCGCCCGATCGCGCCGAGCCGCGACGACGCGGTCGAGGCGCACGACGAGCTCCTCTTCATCACGACCCCGGAGAGCGAGGACGTCCTGGAGCAGATGCTCTCCCCCGGTCACCGCGTCCCCCGTAGCGACGACTGACCCGAGGACCGGTTCTCAGGCAGTAGCGGGGTCTGCGCGTCCGGGTTCGTCGAGCGGGG
>JBDSYO010000329.1:0-5190 GCA_039925625.1 Lapillicoccus sp.
TCGAGCGCCGAGCAGGTCGCGGCGCTCGGGCGCGAGCTGTCGGACGCCGAGGTCTCGATCCTCGTCAACAACGCCGGGATCGCGGGGCCGGTGGCCCCGTTGACCGACATCGAGGTCGACGAATGGGACGAGGTCTTCGCCGTCAACGTGCGCGGCGTCTTCCTCATGTGCCGCCAGTTCCTGCCCAGGATGACGGCGCGGGGCCGCGGCGACATCGTCAACGTCGCCTCGGTCAGCGGAAAGCGACCGCTCGCCCGCCGCACGCCCTACACGGCCTCGAAGATGGCGGTGATCGGACTGACCACCACCCTGGCCCACGAGGTCGGCCCGGCCGGGGTCATGGTCAACACGCTGTCACCCGGCCCGGTCGACGGTCCACGGATGCGGCGCAACTTCGCCCTCGAGGCCGCCCGGTCGGGAATCAGCGTCGCAGCGGCGGAGGAGGAGTTCGTCGCCCGGTCGGCGCTCCGCCGGATGGTCACCGAAGCCGAGGTCGCCGCCGCCCTGATCGCCATGCTTCACATGCCGGGCCTCTGCGGCGCCGACATCGACCTCTCGGCCGGCATGGTGGCCCGGTGAGAACGCCGGCCTCCGGTCAGGGCGACGGCGGTGCCGGGTGACCCGTCAGGGACCGGCTGATCGTGTCGAGGTAGTCCACCGTGAAGTGCATGAGGCGCTCGACCGAGCCGACCGTGAAGTACTCGTCGGGGGCGTGAGCGCGGTCGCCGTGCCCGACGCCGGCGACGCTGAAGGGCATCGCGCGGCCCAGCGCCGTGAACAGCGCACCGGGGCAGCAGTTGTTGGCCAGCGGCCAGATCGCCGTCGGCACGCCCTGCTGGTCGGCGGCGGCCACGGCGGCCGTGAGCAGGGTGTCGTCGTCCAGCGGGAGGGGCGGCGATCCGGGGTAGCCGCGGGCGTTCTCGAGGACCACGTGGGTGAAGCCCCGGTGGTCGAGGTGGGCGCGGAGCGCGGTGCAGAACTCGTCGGGGGTGAGCCCGGGCGGGAACCGGAAGTCGAGGCGCGCGCTCGCCTCCCCCGGCATCATCGTGTAGAACGTCGGGCCCTGGTAGCCGCCGACGATGCCCTGCACGTTGACCGTGACGCCGGTCATGTAGTACTCGACGTGGTCGCCGATCGCCTTGCCGGCCAACGGCTGCGCAACATTGAGGTTGCCGAGCATGTTGGCCTGCCACTGCGGGTTGGCGTGGAAGTCGCTAGCCATGCGCAGCACGTCGTCGGCGAGCGCGCTGCGGGTCTGCGTCTCCAGTGACTCCAGCCCGTCGATGGTGGCGTGCTGCTGGTCGTCGAAGAGCGTGCCGAGCGCCCGAACGAGCTGCATCATCGGCGCGTCGAGCCAGGCGGAGTTGCCCGCCCACACATGTCGCCCGTCACGCGGACCGCCCCAGTCGCCGCCGCGGCAGGTGAGGTGGGTGAAGACCGTGCCTTTGTAGCTGCGCCGCACGCTCATGACCCCGGCGCTGTTCTGCTGGAAGGTGGGCAGCCAGACCCCGGCGGCCCCGGCCAGGAGGTCACGGTGGGCCTCGATGAATCCCGGGAGGCTGGGACTGCCGATCTCCTCTTCGCCCTCGATGACCCACACGAGGTTGACCGACGGCCGGCCGCCGGTCGACAGGATCGCCTCCACCGCGGAGATCGCCGCGATGACGGGGCCCTTGTGGTTGTTCGCGCCCCGCCCGACCACGACCGCCCCGAGGTGCGGCAGGAGGCCGAGCTCGGTGGCATCGACGATGTGGGCGCCGAGGGGGTCGACGGTCCACTCCTGCGCGATGGTCGGCGTGACGTCGTAGAGCCCGTAGACGACGACCGTGGGGGCGTCCGGGCTGGCGGCGGCCGTGGTGCCCAGGACCACGGGGTGGCCGGCGGTGGGGACGAGGGCCGCGTCCGTGCATACCCGGCCGAGGAGGTCGCGGAACCACTCAGCGGTCTCGGGGATGCCCTCCCCCGTGTCGCTGAAGGAGCGCATCCGCAGGCTCTCGCGGACGAGCTCCTGTGCCGACTCTCCGCGGGCCGAGACCTCGGTATGCGCGGTGCGGCTCGCGTCGTCGGTGGGGCCATTGGGGGTGGTCGGGTCATGGGGCACCCGCCCATCCTCGCCGGTCCCGGAGAACCTCAGAGCCGGCCCGTGGCGGGGATGCTCACCGGGATCGTCGTGGCGTTCGCGGTGTAGAGGATGACGACGTCCCCGAAGATGACCGAGCCATCGCGGGCGAAGAAGGTGAGCTCGTTGGCGTCGGGGCGCAGGATGGGCCCGCCGGGGCCGGTCGCGGGGACGATCTCGTGCCACGTGCGCTCCGCCTCGTCGCCGGCCACGAAGGTGTACTGGGTCAGGGTCGCCTCGTTGAGGCGGATGGAGAACGCCGGCCGTCCGGTGTGCCGGGTGCGGTAGTAGAGCACCGCGGGCAGCGCGACGGCGCCCGGCAGGGAGAACTGGATATGCCGGTCACTACTGTGAGCGGTCGGCAGCTCGAATCCCCCGGCGGTCTCCGGGAAGGCCCGGTAGCGCGCCACCTGGGTGACCTGGATGGTGAGGTGCTCGGGGGCGGCAGGGGCCGACTCGGCGACGGACATGGGGCACTCCTCTCGGCTGGACGGGCCCGCCGCGCCGGTGTCCCGTGCGCCGGCGCGGGCGGCCCCTCGGGTGGGAGGAGGCGGACACCGGACCGGCTGATACCGGGCTGAGCGTGACCTCGGTCGCACGACGACGGGTGAACCCGGGATTCGCGACGTACCCTCGAAGCACGGGCCCTTCGTCGCTGGAGAAACCACGGCAGACGGCCCGCCGTGACCGAGGAAGGGGTGCCGTCGCCGTGGTCGTTCTCATGCTCTTCGCTCTGGTGTGGGTGACCGTGCGGGTCGTCGTGGCGCTGCGCCTGGCGCTCAGTGGCGACGACCGGGCGGCGCCTCGTGCACCCTCCCCTCAGGACCGCCCCACCCCGCAGGATGCGGTCGAGCGTCCGCAGGATGCGCTGTCCAGCTCCGGTCCGGCGGCGCATAACGGGGGGACCGAGGTCGACTGGAGCGCCCGCTTCCGGGCGGCCGTCCTCGACGAGGTGGCCCGACCTGGGGGCGGGCCGGCCCACTTCGGCGGCCGCGACGACACGGCCTACCTCTTCGGCTGGGACGCCGCCGTGGACTGGATCGGCCAGGGTCAGGACGCCAAGGCGCCCGTCTGGGGCGACCTCGCCTACATGACCGGCTGGTATGACGGGGTGCGGGACGTGGCGACCGCCCGTCGCCGTACCCGCCGCCTCGCCGACGCCTGAGCTCCACTCAGTCTTCGGTCATTCCCTGCTCAGTCCCCGCTCATTCTGCTCAGTCCCCGGGGCTCAGAGACCGACCGCGGGTCGGGGTCGGCCGGCGAGCGCGAGAACGAGGTCGCCCGCCGTGGCGCCCACCGGCGTACCGGAGCCGAAGGTCCAGTCGAGGTCGGTCGCCGCGAGCGCGCGACCGGTGAGGTCGACGCCGAAGTGCCCAGCGACTCCCCCGGTCAGGGTGTCGAGGACGAGGCGGGTCGCGTGGTCGTCGGCGGTGCGCGGGATGCTGAGGGCGCCGGTGATGTCGAGGCCATGGATGACGGCGTGGGTCAGGGCGCCGCTGGCACCCCCGCCCGGGGGTGCCCAGGCGGCCATGGTGTCGCTGCGGAGGTCGTCGAGCAGGGAGCCGAACGGGAGGTCCCCGTCGCGGCGGGCGACCTGCTCGGAGAGCGCCTCGAAGTCGTGGCCGACCGCGGCCAGCTGGGCCATGAAGGCGGGAGGGTCGTAGCGGGCGGCCATCGTCATATGGGCGACGACGTGCTTGACGGCCCACCCCGCGCACAGGGAAGGAGCGTCGGCCACCGAGGGCGGCTGGTCGGCGAGGACCTGGGCAAGGGACTGGAGCTGAGGGCCGACGAGGGGCTGGACGTCGGTGCCGGTCGTCAGGTCGGTCGGGTTCATGAGGAGGCCTCCGTGGTGGTGAGTGATGCGATGTAGCGAGCGGCGCGGTCGAGGGCGGTGCCCCAGCCGGCGCGGGCCTGCGGTGTGCGCAGGTGCGGGGGCAGGCCCCGTTGGGTGGTGACGACCTCGGTGGTGCCGTCTCCGAGGTCGACGAACCGCAGCTCGGTGAACAGGTCCGAGTAGAGCTCGCGCCAGGTGAGGTAGGTGGGCGGGTCGATGTCGACGTAGGCCGCGCGCATGGTGAACGTGTCCCCAGTGGCGTCGTTGACCATCGTCGTCTCGAACGCCCCGCCGGGGCGCAGGTCGACGACGATGTGGTCGACCGGGGTATGCGTGCCCGTGGGCCCCCAGAAGTGGGTGAGGTGCTCGGGGGTGGTCATACACGCGTACACCAGCGCGGGCGACGCCGGATGCACGTAGCTGACGGTGAAGGTCTCGTCGGTGAGGCGCTCGGTCACGGGGCTTCCTGCTCCAGCTGGTGGAGATGCGCGGCCAACCGACCGTGTCGGGCGACCCACTCGATGCGCTGGGCGTCGACCCACGCCAGCACCTCGACGAGGCGCTCGACCTCGAGCGACGCCGGCCGCGACTGGGCGACGACACGGCGCGAGATCAGCCCCGCGTCCTCGAGCACCTTGAGGTGCCGCGAGACCGCTTGCTGGGTCAGGTCGAACGGGGCGGTGAGCTCCTTGACGGTGGCGTCGCCGTGGGCGAGGCGCCCCACGATGGCGACCCGGGTGGGGTCGGCCAGAGCCGCGAAGGTGTGCGCGAGAGCGCCCGGGTCTGTCGTCTTCACAACCCGATCGTTACACAACTGAACAGTTGTGTAAAGCCGTACGTCAGCCGACTCGCAGGTCGTGGTGAACCCAGACGTTGGGCTCCACGTACACGGCGTGCTCCTGCTCGACCGAGACGTGCACGGGGTTGCAGGCGAACGGCACGACCAGGTCGCCGGACCGGTCGAACGGCAAACCGGTCCACTCGCGCCACTCCCGCAGGGTGCCCGGGATGACCATCGAGCTCGGCGCCACCGTGACGATGCGCCCGCCCATGCGCACGTGCACCCGTAGCCACGGGTCCGCCGGCAGCCCGTCGTGGCGGGTGGCCAGCGCGTAGTCGGCCATCGGGACGTGGGGGACCTCGTGCTTGCCGGTCGGCCGGACCGGGCCGAACAGGTCGAGCAGCCCGGCCCCGACCGCCCGCGCCCCCATCGCCTCGAGCATCAGCCGGGAGT
>JBDSYO010000330.1:0-3626 GCA_039925625.1 Lapillicoccus sp.
TGTGCGTGCAGCCAGCGCTGGGGGTCGTGACCCGGCCAGCTCGCTCAAGCCCTGCCGCCCAGCGCGGACCCGGCTCGGCAGGCGACGCCAGGCGGTGACCCGGTCGCGGTGAGCGGCCCGCGCCAACGAACCCCGGGCCATAGGAGGCTTCGGGAAGACCTTGTCTTCCGGGTCGGCACCACCGTCGCTCAGCGCGGCCAGAACGGCCAGACCGCCGATGCCGTCGGCCAAGGCGTGATGCATCACGAGCACGAGCGCTGCCCGGTCCGGCGCCCACCCCCTGACCCAGCGGGCCGCCCAGAGGGGTCGGTGACGGGGAAGGGGTGCGGTGACCAGATCGGCCACCACCTCCAGGAGGCGCCGGTCACCGTCTGCCGCGGCATGAGGCGAGCGAGCCGGCGGGGTGGGGAGACTCACCTCCGACAGATGATGCGCGAGGTCGAAGCCCGCATCGTCCACCCATACCGGTCGTCCGCACCCCGGCGGCGTCCGGACGAGGCGCTGACGCAGGCGGCGCACCCGGGGAAGCCGGCCTTCCAGGGTCGACCTGACCGTCGCGTACGTCAGGTCAACACCAGCCGCGAAGAGAAGGGCCACACCCAGGTTCGTCGGCGCCGGACCGCAGTCGGTCGCCAGAGTGACCTCGTCGCTCGCGGAGACCCGATCGACCTCCGGGCTGCCGTTCACCTTCCGCTCCGGCACGGACCCATGGCCGTTCCTTCGCTGCTACGGGTTGCGGGACGAGGCGACCGTTGCCGGAGCAGGCACCGGGGCGAACGCGAAGACGAGGCGCGCCGGGATCTTCCCCGACAGGACCTCGGCGATCGCGACGTTGACGTCCTCGATATCGCGTTCCTGGGCGATGACCCGGGTCTTGCCGGCGGCGTGTAGGGCGAACACCTCAGCGAGGTCCTGGCGCGTCCCGACGATGGAACCGATGAGCGAGATGCCCTTGATCACCATGTCGAAGATGGGGACCGTCATCGTGCCGTGAGCGGGCAGGGCCACGCAGACCAGCCGGCCACCTCGGCGTAGCGAGGCGAAGGCCTGCTCGAAGACCTGCGCCGATGCGGCCAGCACCACGGCGACGTCGAGACCCCCCAACGCGGTGATGCTGGCGACGGGGTCACTCGTCGCCGCGTCGACCACATGGTCGGCGCCGAGCTCGCGCGCCAGGTCCAGCTTGGGCTTCTCGATGTCCACGGCCACGACCGTCGCGCCCATGATGTGTGCGTACTGGACGGCCAGGTGTCCGAGCCCACCGATGCCGAAGACACCGACCCGCTCGCCGGGCATCACCTTCGCCACCTTCATCGCTTTGTACGTCGTCAGGCCGGCGCAGCTGAGGGGTGCGGCGTCGACGGGGGCGATGCCGTCGGGAACCGGGACGACGTACTTCGCGTCGGCGACCGCGTACTCGGCGAAGGCGCCGTCGACCGAGTAGCCACTGTTCTGTTGTTGCTCGCACAGGGTCTCGCGGCCGTCGATGCAGTACTGACACTCACCGCAGGCTGACCCCAGCCACGCGATGGCGACCCGCTCACCGACCTTGCGGTGAACCACTCCCGCGCCGACCTGCTCGACCACACCGATGCCTTCGTGGCCGGGCACCAAGGGAAGTCTCGGCTGCACCGGCCAGTCTCCATGCGCGGCATGAATGTCGGTGTGACACAGACCGCACGCCTCCATCCGCACGAGCAGCTGGCCAGCTCCTGGCTGGGGGATGGCGCGCTCGAGGATCTCGAGCGGCTGCGAGAACGCCGTGACAACTGCTGCCTTCATCGGTGGACCTTTCGTATGGAGGCGTGCCACCGAACATGCCGTCTCGGCTGAGCGGGCACACGTGGCGCCTCTCCCCCGATCCTGTCGATCCCGACCACGCCGCACGCGGGTCGAAGGTCCCGTGAGGTCGGCGGCTTCGCAGACGCCGCCATCCCTTGGGAAGGACGTTCGGCCCTGTCCCCGCGCCGCACACCCTTGCAGGCTGACGACCACCGGCCGCGCGCCGACACCCCGCCCACCGGCATACCCAGGAGTACCTCCCATGGCGATCCCGATCATCCAGGCGGCAGCGACACCGTCGACACCCACCGGCCGTGCACCCTCGGCCGCCCCTGCATCGACGGCATCGGCCAGCGACCGTCAGACCGTCGCGCAAGCCATTGCCCTCTCCCGCGTCTACGGCACCGGTGACACCGCGGTGACGGCCCTCGACGACGTCACGGTGGCGTTCAGCCAGGCCCGGCTGACGGCCATCATGGGGCCTTCGGGGTCGGGCAAGTCGACCCTGATGCACTGCATGGCGGGGCTCGACCTCCCCACGTCGGGGACGATCATCATCGACGGCAACGACATCGGACATCTCAGCGACCGCGACCTGACGACGTTGCGGCGTGACCACCTCGGGTTCATCTTCCAGGCCTACAACCTCATCCCCACGCTGACTGCCCTGGAGAACATCACGTTGCCCATGGACATCGCCGGGCGCGCGGTGAACCCGGTGTGGGTCGACACCGTCATCGACACCCTTCACATCCGTGACCGGCTCTCGCACCACCCGAACGAGCTGTCCGGTGGACAGCAGCAGCGCGTCGCCTGCGCCCGCGCCCTGGTCAACCGGCCCTCGCTCGTCTTCGCCGACGAGCCCACCGGGAACCTCGACTCCAAAGCCGGCGCCGACATCCTGGCGTTCCTGCGCAGCAGCGTGGACGACTTCGGCCAGAGCATCGTCATGGTCACGCACGACCCGGCCGCCGCGTCGTATGCCGACCGCGTGCTGTTCCTCGACGACGGACGCATCGTCGACGAGATGCTCGAGCCGACCACTGCACGCGTCCTGCACCGGATGAGCACCTTCGAGCTTGCGCGGCACGCCTGATGTGGCGGGTCACCGTGCGAGGCCTGCAGGGGCACTTCCTGCGCTTCCTGCTCACCGCGTCAGCCGTCATGCTCGGCGTCTCCTTTGTCACCGGGACCTTCGTGCTGAGCGACAGCATCAACAACAGCCTGTCGAACCTGTTCTCCCAGGCGTTCAAAGGCACTGACGTGTCCGTCCGAGGAACCGAGGTCGCGACGGCATCCGCGGGCGGCGTCGTTGTCGACCCCACCGGTGCCAGCAGCACCACCAGGCCTGGAGTCCCCTTAGCCCTCGACGCGACACTGGCCATGATCCCCGGCGTCGCCCGGGTGAACCCCAACATCCAGGGCAGCGCGATCATCGCCGGAAAGGACGGTCTGGCCGTCCGCACCGGCGGGGCTCCCGGACTCGCCTTCGCCTACCACGCGGACGACCCAGCCTTCACCCTCATCCGCGGCACCGCCCCGCTGAGCCCGGACCAGGTCGTCGTCGAGAGCTCCACGCTTGCCAAGGCTCAGCTCCACGTCGGAGACCACACCACCGCCGTGATCGGGAACCTGACCCGCAACGTCGTCATCACCGGAGAAGCGGAGTTCGGCTCCCTCTTCGGCGCCACCGCGATCCTCCTCGACGAGCAAAGTGCCCGACAGGCATTCGCCCCCAACGGCGCCGTCCCATCGATCTCGCTGACCGCAGCACTGGGCATCAGCCAGGAACAGCTGCGAACGGCCGTCGCCGCCGCCCTCCCCGCGGGCGTTGAGGCGGTCAC
>JBDSYO010000331.1:0-10185 GCA_039925625.1 Lapillicoccus sp.
GAACCGGGCCCGGGCCTCGGACTCCTCGAGGACGACGAAGTCCCAGCCCTGGCTGAACCCCGCGCTCGGCGCCCGCACGGCGTGGTCCAGGCACGCCCGCAGCGCGTCCGGAGGCACCGGGCGGTCCGCGTCGTAGCGGCGGACCATGTGGCGTCGGTGGACGACGTCGGAGAACTCCATGGCGCGATGCTCGCAGATGGTCAGGGACGCCCGCGCGAGGCCGGGTGATGGAACCATGGGCCTCATGCCCCGTGCCCGCCGAGAGACCGTCGACCCGGCGCGCTGGGAGGCCGACGTGGTGCTGCGGGACGGCTCGGTCGGTCATGTGCGCCCGATCCGGCCCGACGACGCCGACGGGGTGCGTCACTTCCACTCCGGCCAGTCCGCGGAGTCCATCTACCTGCGCTTCTTCGCGCCGATCCGCGAGCTGAGCGAACGTGACCTCCACCGGTTCACCAACGTCGACAACGTCGACCGGGTGGCCTTGGTCATGACCGTGCGGGCCGCCATCGTCGGGATCGGCCGGTGGGACCGGTTCGACTCCACCTCCGCCGAGGTGGCCTTCAACATCTCCGACCACTACCAGGGCAAGGGGATCGGCTCGGTGCTGCTCGAGCATCTGGCGGTGATCGCCCAAGAGCTGGGCGTCGAGAAGTTCACCGCGGAGGTGCTGCCCCAGAACCGCAAGATGCTCAACGTGTTCCGCGAGGCGGGCTACGCGGTGCACCACCACTACGAGGACGGCGTCGTCGCGGTGTCCTTCGACATCCGGCCCACCGAGCAGTCGACGGCCGTACGCCTGTCGCGTGAGCACCGCGCCGAGTCGGTGAGCGTCCATGCGCTCTTGCACCCCACGTCTATCGCCGTCATCGGCGCCGGTCGCCGGCCGAGCTCGATCGGCCACCGGTTCCTGCGCAACATCCAGGACGGCGGCTACGTCGGGCCCGTCTACGCGGTCAACCCCGAGGCCCTCGAGGTGCTCGGCCTGCCGACGTATGCCCGGGTCGGGGACATCCCCGGCCCGGTGGACCTCGCGGTCGTGGCCGTGCCGGCCGAGAGCGTGCTCGACGTCGTCGACGAGTGCGCCCAGAAGGGTGTTCGTTCGCTCGTCGTCGCGTCGGCCGGGTTCGCCGAGAGCGGCGAGGAGGGGACCGAGCGCCAGGAGCAGCTGCGCAAGCGCGCCCGTGAGAACGGGCTGCGCGTCATCGGCCCCAACTCGTTCGGCATCGTCAACACCGACCCCGCCGTCAGCCTCAACGCCTCCCTCTCACCCCGGCTACCGCGCGCGGGAGGGCTCGGCCTGTTCGCCCAGAGCGGGGCCCTCAGCGTGGCCGTGCTCGCCTCCGCCGACCGGCGCGGCCTCGGCCTGTCCGACTTCGCGTCGGCCGGCAACCGCGTCGACGTGTCCGGCAACGACCTCATGCAGTACTGGATCGACGACGACTCGACGGCGGCCGTCGGTCTGTACCTCGAGTCGATGGGCAACCCGCGCAAGTTCTCGCGCATCGCCCGCGCGCTCGCCCAGACCAAGCCGGTGATCGCGGTGTCGTCCGGGGTCTCGTCCTACGGCGCGCCCCCCGGACACCGCGTGCGCCAGACCCGCGTTCCCCCAGGGGCGTTCGGAGCCATGCTCCGTCAGGCCGGCGTGATCCGCGTGGAGAACGTGCACCAGCTGTTCGACGTTGCGCAGGTCGTCATCCACCAGCCACTGCCCGCCGGCGAGCGGGTCGCGGTCGTCAGCAACTCCGACGCGCTGAGTGCCCTCACCGCCCAGGCCGCCCTCAGCTGGGACCTCCAGGTCACGCACGGACCGGTGTCGCTGCCCTCCGACGCCACGGCGGACCGCTTCTCCGAGGCGCTGCGAGCGGCGTTCGAGGACCCCGAGGTCGACAGCGTGCTCACCTGCTTCATCCCCCCGCTCGAGACGGTCGACGAGGAGGTCGTGGCCGCGGTGCGCGACGTCTCCCGCGCCAGTGAGAAGACGTGCGTCGCGACGTTCCTCGGGATGTCGGGGGTCAACGAGGCCCTCGAGGTGGCTACGCCGGGCTCGGGCCAGCGGCGGGTCATCCCCGTCTACGGCATGCCGGAGGACGCCGTGCGGGCCCTGGCTGCCGCGACCCGCTACAGCCAGTGGCGCACCCGCGACCGGGGTATGCCCGTCGACCCCGTCGGCATCGACCGGACGGCAGCGGCAACCCAGGTCGAGGAGCTCCTCGAAGGGTCGCCCGAGGGTCGGACCCTGACCCGCGACGAGACCCGCCGGCTGCTCGGCGCATACGGGATCACCGTCTGGGAGGCGCGGCTCGTCGACTCCGAGGACGACGCGGTGGTGGCGGCGGAGCACCTCGGCTACCCGGTCATCCTCAAGACGACGTCGCCGGTGCTGCGGCACCAGCCCGGGCTCAGCGGGGTGCGGGCCGACCTGCCCAATGCGGAGGCGGTGCGGGAGGCCCTGGGGTCCATGCGGGCCCGGCTAGGGCCGATCGCCGAGGGGTCCTTCCTCGTGCAGCGGATGGCGCCGCCCGGGGTCACCTGTGTTCTGACCAGCGTGGAGGACCCGCTGTTCGGGCCAGTGGTCAGCTTCTCGGTGGCCGGCGCGCCTACCGAGCTGCTGGGCGACATCGCTCACCGGATCCCCCCGCTAACCGACGTCGACGTCGTCGACCTCATCGGCGCCGTCCGGGCCGCGCCGCTCCTCACGGGGCACCGGGGCGCCATGCCGGTGCACAAGGCCGCCCTGTGCGACCTCGTGGCGCGCCTCTCCTGCCTCGCCGACGACCTCCCCGAGGTCGACCGGGTGCTCCTCAACCCCGTCAACGCGTGGTCCGGCGGCGTCGACGTGCTCGACGCCGAGGTGGCGCTCCACCCGGCCAAGACCCGCAAGGATGCCGACCGCCGCGCCATGACCTGACCGGTCGTCCTCGGGCCTGAGCCGGTCACGAGGGGCCGGACGAGCCATCGGTATCGGCGCCGGCATCGGGGCTCTCGGCCGTGCGCCGCTCCATCTCGAGTCTCAGCAGAGCCACCTCCTCGGCCACCGTACGCGCCGACTCCTCGAGCGTGGAGACCTCGATGCTCAGCTGGATGCAGACGACGAGCAGGACGAGGAAGGCCAGGATGAAGACGAGGTTGATGGGCGTTGTCACGCCCACGAAGCCGGTGATCCAGCCGGTGATCGCGGGCACGAAGGTGAGCAGGACGACGCCGACGATGACGGCGAACCACAGCACGCTGTACTTCTCGCGTAGCCGTTGGGTGCGCAGCAGCCAGAACAGCGCGAGCAGCAGGAGCACCGCGACGACCAGGGCGAAGGGGTAGCCGCTCTGGGCCAGCAGGCTCATGACCGGTACTCCTCGTAGCGGCGGTCCGGTCCGCTGCGCAGCTCAGGCCGGGGCCGGGTGAGGGCCAGCCCGAGCGCAAGGACCGCCCGCCCCAGGAACGCGGCTGCGCGCAGCGGGCTGTGCGATGGCTGCCCGCCGGCCCGCGGCCGCATGACGACGTCGACCTGCCGGATGACGAGCTGTGACCGGGCGGCGACGACGAGGGACTCGACAGTGTCGCCGAGGTACTCGGCGGGGTAGGACCGGGCGAAGAGGTCGATGGCCCGGGCGTTGCACGCCTTGAACCCCGACGTCGTGTCGGTGAGCCGGGTGTGGGCGATCCGCGAGATCACCGCCGACAGCATGAGCATCGCCCAGCGCCGCGGCCCCCGGGCCAGGTAGGCGCCGTCGCCCGCCACGCGCGCCCCGATGACGATGTCGGCCCCCTCGGCGAGGCCACCCAGCAGGGCGGCGATGTCGGCGGGGTTGTGCTGCCCGTCGGCGTCGACCTGCACGGTCGCGGCATACCCCGAGCGCCGGGCGTACCGGTAGCCCGTGCGCATCGCACCGCCGACCCCGAGGTTGACGGGCAGCTGCGCCACCAGCGCGCCGGCAGCCATGGCCACGGCGCCCGTGCGGTCGACCGAGCCGTCGTCGACGACGAGGATGTCGGCCGACAGCCCGGCGGCGCCGAGGGCGGTGCGGGTCTCGGCGAGCACCGCGCCGAGGGTCTCCTCCTCGTTCCAGGCCGGCACGATGATGAGGACGCGCTCCCGGCCCGGAGCACTGGACGGCGTCACAAGCCTGAGGCTATCCCGTACGCGCCGCCCCACCTGGCGGCGTTGAGGGCCGGTGCCCGGGCCGTGGAGTGCAAGGATGGAAGGATGGCACCACCCTCCGACATGCGGCCGGCCTCGCTGCTGCCCGCCGACCTCACGGCCTCCATCGAGCGGGCTGGCTACTACCCGGCGCTCGTGGCCGACGTCGTCGAGTCGGCCCTGGGTGACGACGCCGTCGTCGCGCACCTGGTGCACCAGGAGACGACTTTCGACCAGGACGCCGTCCGCCGCCACATCACGGTCCTCGCGATGACGCCCACCCGGCTGGTCATCGCCCACGCCGACGACCACAACGAGCACGAGCCCGGGCTCGCCGTCGCGACGGCCACCAGCGAGACGGTGCCGCTGTCGTCGGTGCGCGGGGTCATGCTCACCCACGTCGTGGGCAGCCCCGACTCCTACGTGCGCGGGTCGCTCGGCCGCGAGCTGACCCTGACCGTCGGGTGGGGCGCGGTGGCCCGCCTCGACATCGTGCCGGCCACCTGCGGCGACCCGGACTGCGACGCCGACCACGGCTTCGAGGGCACGGTGGCGTCCGACGACATCTCGCTGCGCATCAGCGCCGACGCCGACGGCGAGGACGCCCTGACCACGGCCATGCACTTCGCGCGGACCCTCTCCGGCTCCATCGGCGGGACCGCCCAGCGTTGAGCCCGAGCGGGCCACGGCCGACACCGACCCCGCCCGCGTATGCCGGGGGCACGCTCGCCTCGGTGCTGCCGGCCGTCGCCCGCAGCCTCGGCTCGAGCCGGTATGCGGCGGCGCCCGACCTCGGCCTGCCGGCGGCCCGTCGTGCGGTGGTCCTGCTCGTCGACGGCCTCGGCCACGAGCAGCTGCTCCGCCGCGGCGGGCACGCGCCGTTCCTGCGCGGCCACCTCGCCGCCGCGCCCGCCCTCGACTGCGGATTCCCTTCCACGACGGCCACCTCGATGGGCTCGTTCGGTACGGGCACGCCGCCCGGGACGCACGGGCTGGTGGGGTACGAGGTCCTCGTCCCGGGGGAGGAGCGCGTCTTCAACGAGCTGTCATGGGAGCGTGGCCCTGACCCGCGCGTCTGGCAGCCCCATCGCACGGTGTTCGAGGAGCTGAGCGACGAGGGGGTCGCGGTCACCCTCGTGGGGCCGGGCTTCTTCCAGGGGTCGGGCCTGACCACCGCCGCTCTCCGTGGCGCGCGGTTCCGGTCGGGGTCCACGCTCGCCGCCCGGGTCACCGCGGCGGCCGAGGCCGTGCGCGCCAGTGCCCGGGCCCTGGTCTACGTCTACTGGGGCGACCTCGACAAGGTGGGGCACGTCAGCGGGGTCGCCTCCTGGGAGTGGGGCGACGAGCTCGAGGCGGTCGACCGTGCGGTGGCCCAGCTCGCGGCGCGGGTCCCGGGCGACACGGCGGTGCACGTGACCGCCGACCACGGCATGGTCGACGTGCCGTCCGACCGCCGCGTGGACCTCGCGCACGAGCGCGACCTGCTGGCCGGCGTACGCCTGGTCGGGGGTGAGCCGCGCGGCACCCAGCTCTACTGCGCCGTGGGTGCGGCGCCCGACGTGCTCGACCGGTGGCGGGCGCGGCTGGGCGACTCCGCCTGGGTGGCCTCGCGGGCCGAGCTGGTTGACAGCGGCTGGTTCGGCGCCGTGCGACGCGAGGTGCTGCCGCGGATCGGCGACGTGGTCGCGGTCATGCTCGGCGACGGCGCCGTCGTCGACTCGGAGCGGATGCGCCCCGAAGTCCTGCGGCTGAAGGGTCTTCACGGCTCGGTCACTAGCGCCGAGCGCACGGTGCCGTTCGTCAGCCTCCCGCCGCGCACGGCCTAGAGTGACCGCCCGTGGCTGAGCTCGTCTTCTTCAACGGCACGATGGACTGCGGCAAGTCGACACTCGCCCTCCAGATGGACCACAACCACGCCGCCCGCGGCCGCCGCGGCCTCATCTTCACCAAGCTCGACCGGGCCGGTGAGTCGGTGCTCTCCTCGCGGCTCGGCCTGTCGACGCCCGCCCGCGAGGTCGGCGACGACCTGGACTTCTGGGAGGCCGTGGTCGCCATCGCGACATCGGGCTCCCAGGTCGACTACCTCATCTGTGACGAGGCCCAGTTCTACACGCCCGCCCAGGTGGAGCAGCTGGCGCGCATCGTCGACGAGATGGCCGTCGACGTCTTCGCTTTCGGGATCACCGCCGACTTCCGGGCCACGCTGTTCCCCGGATCCAAGCGGCTCATCGAGCTGGCCGACCGGGTGCAGGAGCTGCAGGTCCAGGCCCTCTGCTGGTGCGGGCGCCGGGCCACCCACAACGCCCGCGTCGCCGACGGCGTCATGCTCGTCGAGGGCGAGCAGGTGGTCGTCGGCGACACGAAGCCGGTGGCGTCCGGGGTCGTCGAGTACGAGGTGCTCTGCCGGCGCCACCACATGCGGCGGATGACGTCACACGCCGCCCGGTCGGCGGCGGTGTCGCCGGACGTCCTGCCGTTCGACCTGGACGTCTGCCCGGTGCCGCCCTACCCGGGCTGACCGTCAGTCGCGCTTGGCGCCGAACATGATGTCGTCCCACGACGGCACCGACGTACGAGCCTTGCGCTTCGCCGCGCTGGACGGCGCCGGCGTCTCGACGGGAGCCGGCTGGGTGTCGGGCTGGGTGTCGGGCTGGGTGTCGTTCTCGGCGTCGTCGTCCGCCGGCTCGTCGTCCGGGACCGCGTCCTCGTCGTCCCTGTCGTCGCTGTCGTCGCTGACGGCGGAGTCATCGCCGTCAGCCCCCTCCGGGACCACCGGCATCTCGGGCTCGTCGAGCGGGGGTACCTCGGATCCCGCCGGCTCGAGGTCCCCTAACTCCTCGGTAAGCGCCGGCTCGACGTGCCCGGGCGTACTCGGTTCCGTCACCGATGCGGGAGGCTGGGGCGGCTGGGGAGGGGGCGGACTCGCCACGGCCGTCTCCGCGGACTCGGTCGCCTCGTCCAGCGGCAGAGCCGGGGCCACGTGCGCCCGCGGTTCGGCCCGGCGCCGTCCCGAACGACGTCCGACGGTGGTCCGCTGCCGCATCGCCGTCATGAGGTCGACCGGCTCGTCCGGGCCCTCGCCCGCGCCGCCCGCCGCGCCCGCTGGGGCGGCGCCGGACGTACGGTCGCGGGTCGCGCGGTGGGTCGTCGTCGCCGCGACCCCCCCTTCCGCCTCGACGTCGTAGACGCTCGCCGCGCGGGCGGGGGTCGCCGGTAGCGGCCCGGAGGCGGGCACGTCGTCCGCGCTCAGCCACCGCGCCTCGTCGTCGACGGCCTCGACGGTGCGCAGCACCGGGTCGTAGACCCAGGAGGCCTGACGCTGACGCCCGCCGGCCGCGAAGGTCAGGGCCACCGTCCAGCTCGCCGCCTCCGGGGAGCGCCACGCGTCCCACGTGCTGGTGTCGGGGTCGACCCCGCGTTCGCGCATCCGCTGGCTCACCCGCCCCTGCAGGGTGGGCGTCGGTCCGGCCGCGGAGCCCCCGCGGTGGCGCACCCGGACGAGTCGGGCCTGGTCGGCGACGTGGGCGCGCTCGGCGAGGATCGGGCCCTCGTAGCGGCGCACCTTGTCGACCGACCAGCCGGCCCGGTCGGCCACCTCCTCGGTGCTGCCTCCGGCGCGGATGAGCGACTGCACCTCGCGCGGGCGCAGCCCGCCGTCGAGGTCGATCTGGAGCTGTCCCATCCGGGGCCGGTCGCGCCGCGCGGCGGTGCGCAGGGCGTCGTCGATCGCCACGGTGAAGTGCTCGCCGTCGGGACCGGTGAGGAGCAGGTGAAGGCCGTCCTCGTGCACCCCGATGAGTCGCAGGTCCTGCATGGCACGCTCCAAGGCTGTGGGGCTCGTCCGGTCTCACGGTGCTCGCGGTGTCCGGGGCGGGTCCGCCCCGTCAGGAATCAGTCTGACTCTGCCACGCGAGGGCGGAGGCCGCATCGAGCCACGCCGCTCGGTCGGCCCCGCCCTGTGTCTGCTGCCGCCGGTAGCGTGGCAGCGCCATGCCCACGAACCCGGCCGTCTCGCCGCTGCTGCTCGACCTGCTCGGCGTCTTCGTGTTCGGCCTCTCGGGTGGGCTCGTGGCCGTCCGTCAGCGCCTCGACCTCTTCGGCGTCCTCGTCCTGGCCTGCGCCACCGCGCTCGGCGGCGGAGTCGTCCGGGACGTCCTCATCGGCGCCGTCCCGCCGGCCGGGATCAGCGACTGGCGCCTCGTGTCCACGGCCGCGGCCGCCGGGCTGGTCACCTTCGTCTACCAGCCGGGCGTCGAGCGCCTGAGCCGGCTCGTCAAAGTGCTGGACGCCGTGGGGCTGGCGGTGTTCGCCGTCGGTGGCGCGCTCAAGGCGCTGGCCACCCCCGGCATACCTCCGCTGGCGGCCGTGATCGTCGGGCTCGTCACAGCCGTGGGTGGCGGGGTGATCCGCGACGTCCTCGCGGGCCAGGTGCCCGAGGTCCTCCGGCGCGAGCTCTACGCCCTCCCGGCCCTGCTGGGCGCCGCGGCGGTCGTCGTGGCCGACGCCCACGGCGTCCTCACGCCCCTCGTGGTCTGGGCGGCGGCGGCGCTCGTGTTCGGCATCCGTATCGTGGCCGTCGTGCTGCACCTCAACGCCCCCCAACCCTTCCGGCTCGGCGAGCCCCGGTGACGGCCGCGCCGGATGGCACCGACCTGCTCGCGCCGTACGACGCGGTCCTGCTGCTCTCCTTCGGCGGCCCCGAGGCCCCCGACGAGGTGATGCCGTTCCTGCGCCGGGTGACCGCCGGGCGGGGCATCCCGGACGACCGGTTGGCGTCGGTCGCCCACCACTACGACCTCTTCAGCGGTCGCAGCCCCATCAACGACCAGAACCGCGACCTCATCGCCGCGCTGGAGGCGGAGCTCAAGCACCGCGAGATCGACGTGCCGGTGCTGTGGGGCAACCGCAACTCCCCGCCGTTCCTCGACGACGCCCTGCGCGACGCCGGCGCCCGGGGCCTGCACCGCCTCGTCGTCGTCACGACCAGCGCCTACTCCTGTTACTCCTCCTGTCGGCAGTACCGCGAGAACCTCGCCGACGCCTTCGCCACGGTGCGCGACGAGGGTCTCGTCGTCGAGATCGACAAGATCGGCCCGTATGCGCGTCGCCTGGGCTTCGTGGGCCCGAACGCCCGGTTGGTGGTCGACGCCCTGCGCCCGCTGGCCGAGACGCGCCCCGGCGAGCTGGCCCTCCTCTTCGTCACGCACTCCGTCCCGGATGCGATGGACGAGACCTCCGGCCCCGGCGACGGCGAGGGCCGCCTCTACCAGGAGCAGCACCACGCGGTGGCGGCCGCCGTGACCGACACCGTCCGCACCGAGCTCGGCCTCGACCTCGCCCCCGAGGTCGTCTACTGCTCACGGTCCGGTCCGCCCACCCAGCCGTGGCTCGAGCCCGACGTCAACGACCGGATGCGGGAGCTCGCGGCGGCCGGGGTGCACACCGTGGTGGTCGCACCCGTCGGGTTCGTGTCCGACCACATGGAGGTGGCCTACGACCTCGACACCGAGGCGGCCGAGACGGCCACCGAGCTCGGGATCCGGCTCGTGCGCGTACCGACCGTGGGCGTCGACGCCGAGTTCGTGGCCGGGCTGGTCGACCTCGTCGTCGAGCGGGCCGCCGAGGCTCGCGGCGCCGCTCCGGCCACCGGTGCCGGGGTGCGGCCGTCGGTGTGCGCGGCCGGCTGCTGCCCCAACCTGCGTGAGTCCCGGGCCGCCCTGTGCGGGAGTGACTGAATGGTGGGAGTGACTGAATGGTGGGAGTGACGGAGTGACGCAGGCCGACCTGCTCGTCTGAGCGCGGTCGGGTGGGGTCAGGTCAGGCGGCTGAGGAGCCGGGCCGACCCGGCTCGGGCAGGGCGAGACCGTGGTCACGGGCGATCTGCGCGATGTTCTCGAGATCGGCGCGGTGGACCTCGATGGAGTAGTCGTCGCCGGACCGTTCGGCCGCATCGAGCTGCTGGACGGCTTCCTGCGCGCGCGCTGACAGCTGGGCATGGAACTCGGTCATCCTGCACCTCCTGGAGGTGGGTGGGGGGACGGGCGGGG
>JBDSYO010000332.1:0-5280 GCA_039925625.1 Lapillicoccus sp.
CGGCGATGACGATGAGCGCCAGGCGGGACTGGTCACGGTCGAGCGGTTCCTGGGCCGCTCCCGGGAGGAGAGGCAGCGGCGGCTCGATCTGCTCGTCGGTGGGTTCGAGGGTGTCGGAGAGCCGGACGTTCTCACCGACGAGGAAGGGGTCCTCCCACTGCTCGGTGTCGCGGCGCTCGGCCCGGCTCGCCGACCGCTCGGCGGCCCGGTCGGCCGCTCCGCGGGCCATCCCGCCCATGCGGCCGCCCATCGACCCGGCCAGACCACCGGCGGCGCCCAGCGCGCTCCCCAGCCCCTTGGCCACGGCCGCGCCACGAGCCGCCGCTCCGGCGGCGACGGCACCGACCGCGCCGGCGACTGCGGCGGGAGCCTTGGAACCGGTCCCCGTGCGGTCCCGGTCGCCCCGGTCGCCCCGGTCGCCCCGGTCGCCCCGGTCGTCGTTCCGGTCCCGGTCGTCTCCGTCGTCGAGGTCGTCGAGGTCGTCGTCGAGATCGTCGGCACGCGCGTCCGACCCGCCGCGCGCTCCGAGACCCATCCCGAGGACGCTGCGTCCGCCACTGGCCCGCGAGGTCCCCGACCCGCCCGACCCGCCCGACCCGCCGGCCACGACGCCGACCCCTGCTCCGGCCGCCGCGGCTCCCGCCGCGAGGCCGGCCGGCCGGGCCACCCCGCCGCTAGCCCGGTCGCGGTCCAGCGGCTCGGTGCGGTTGCCGGGCAGCCGGCGCGCCTCGGCGGGCGCATACGAGCCGGTCACGGGGACAGGTGACCAGGGGCCGATCTGCTTGGCCAGCTGGCCGGGCGTCGCCGGGCCGCGGTCCTCGTTGAGGGTCGTGCGGGCGATGAGGTCGAGGTCGTCGGGCACCCCGACGGCGATCTCCGAGGGGGCGGCGACCCCGCCGACCACGCGCGGGGCGGCCTCGAGCCCCGCGTCGCCGCCGGGCAAGGGCCAGCGGCCGGTCAGCGCGGCATACGCGAGGCCGACCAGAGCTCGGGTGTCGGCCCGGGTGGCGGCGTCGGGCGTGGTCTCGTCGGCATCGACGAGGGCGGCCTCGGTGGCGAGCCCACGCACCTTGATCGACCCGTCCTCGAGGCGCAGCACCGACCGGGGGGTGAGCACGCTGTGGTGCAGGCCGCGGGCGCGGGCCGTCTCGAGCGCGGCCGCCGACTCGCCGACCACGCGGCGCGCCTCCTCGGCGGGCAGGCCGCCGTCGGCGAGCACCGCCGTCATCGACCGGGCACCGCGCAGCGGCTCCTCCACGACGAACGCGACTGCGTCGTCACGGCCGACATCGAGGACGCGCACGAGGCGGCGGTCCTCCACCCCGGCCGCGCGGCGGGCGGCGTCGAGGGCCGCAGCCGCCGTGGGACCGTCGGCGTCGAAGCAGAGCAGCACCACCTCGCGGTCGAGCGTCTGGTCAGCGGCTGCCCACCGCTCGAAGCGGGAGTGCTGCGCGACGCGACGCTGGACGAGGTAGCGCCCACCGAGGAGCGAGCCTGGTCCGACGCCCTGCACTGGCCCCTCCCGCCACGATCTGCTTACCAGGGGTCATCCTACGGGCCGCTCACCGCCCACCGAGGGAGCCGCGACGGCCCCGCCGGGCTCAGGTTCGGGATCAGGTTCGGGATCGGTCGCAGGATCGGTCGCGGGAGACCCGGCCGCCGCGCGGGTGCGGGGCCGCCGGATGGTGCGCACGATGCCGAGCAGGAGGATGAGGGCGATGACGGCGCCGCCGACGATGTAGAAGCCGTAGCCCGGCGGGTTGGCTCGCACCGTGATGATCCCCGGGACCCCGATCGGGGTCCCGTCGCCGGTGGTCAGGGTGGCGGTCACCGGTACGAGGCCGGCGGCGAGCGCCTCCGCCTTGACGCCCACGACGGCGCGGCTGCCGGCCCCGATGGTGACCGGGGCGGGCTGGTCGACGATCCTCAGCCGGGGGTTCGTCGGCACCAGCACCAGGCGTACGCCCTCGATGGGGATGTCGAGCGCGTTGACGACGGTGACCTGGAGGGTGCCCTCATCGGCGAGGAAGTTCGTCGTCTGCTCCGAGACGCTGATCCCGCTCGTAGCGGCGGCCGCGGTGCTGCTCACCCTCGTGTCGAGGGCGGCGAGCTGGGCGGGGTCCTGGCGCCAACGGGCCGAGACGAGCTGGTCGAGCATGGTGCCCTGCTGCGTGCGGTAGGCGGGGCCGTTGGGTCCGAGGACCGTGGCCACCTCCACCATCGTGCGGCGTTGCTCGTCGAGCCGGGTGAGGCGGGCGGCGTCGACCTGCGGGTCGCCCGCACCGGCCCAGGAGCCGGCGCTCGTGCCGGCGACCGGGTCCTGCGTCGCGGCCTGCGCGAGGAGGTCGCCGGTCGGCACCACCTGCACCCAGGGGGTCTGCGCGATGGCCCCCAGGAGCGCCTTGAGCGCGGCGGGGTCGGGGTCGGCCGTGCGCGGGAGGGCGACGAGGACGCTGCGGGCGACCCCAGGGCTCTCGCCGAGCAGGGTGGCGGTCTCGGCGAGGAACCGCTGCCCCGTGACGACCCCGTCGGAGGGGGCGGTCGTCTGGGTGGCCAGCCGGGTCAGCTCGTCGTCCCAGGCGAGCAGGGAGATGCCGGACGCTGTACGCCGCGGCGCCTGACCCGTGTAGCCCGACACCGCCGGCAGAGCCGACACCGACCCGACCACCGCGGTGAGGCCGGTGGTCGCGAACGCCGCCTTGAGGCCCGCCTCCCGGTCGGCGGCGAAGCTGCCATCGACGGGCCAGGCGACCCCCGTCGTCACCGGGACGCCGAGCGCGCTGCCGAGACCGGCGCTGGCGCCCACGAGCCGGGCCACGGTGGGGTCGTTCGGCGCACTGACGACCGTGGCGGCCAGGTCGGGGTCGGCCGACGGCAGCGCCCAGAGGGTATGCCGTCCCACGCCGGTCGCGAGGCGGGTCAGCAGGGGGGCGACGAGCGGGGCCACGGGGTCGCCCGAGCCCTGGGCGGGCGCGACCAGCGCCGGGTCGACGGCCCAGGTGACCGGGACCGGGCCGGCCGGGCCCGAGACGTCGGTGCCGTCGAGCACCCGGTCGACGCGGCCCCCCGGGGCCAGCGCGCTCGTCCAGGCGCTGGTGCGGGTGGTGGCGTCGGTGGCGAAGAGGTTGGCGTCGGGGGGGAGGGTGACCGGCGCGACGATTCCCAGTCGCAGCGACTCGTACTGCTTGGTGCGCTGCCAGCCGACGAAGGTGTGGACGACCTCGTTGGTGCCCGAGGCGGTGTCGCGCAGCTGGATGGCCACCGGGATCACCCCGAACGACCGGGTCAGGGTGAGGCGTCCCGCGGGGACGGTGAGCGTGAAAGGGGCGCTGGCTCCCGCAGCGACGGGGGCGGTGAGCTTGACGCTCGCGACCTCGGAGCCGGTGAGCGCGCTGGTGCTCGTGGCCCACGCCGAGACGGCGGCACGGGTGAGGACGGGGGTGGCGCCGAGGACGAGCCGCACCGTGGGGGCGGTCAGGCCGGCGTTGCCGGGGGCCTGCACCGTGCCGCTCAGGGTCACGGTGACGCCGGGGCCGGCCACGGGCGGGGTGACCGCCTCGAGCGTCAGCGGTGGTCGCCCGCGGGCGCCGTCGGTCGCCACACTCGGCGGCGCAGCGGCATACCCGGTGGTGGCCGGTCCGGCGAACCCACCGACGAGCAGGATGAGGACCAGGAGAAGCAGGTGACGGGCCCGCCGGCGGCCCGGGTGGGTCACGCGCTGCCTGCCAGCCGCTCCCATGCGACCTGCGCGATGCGTCGCTCGTTGGGGAAGGTGAGGTGCCGTTGCACCTCGCGCAGCGGGAACCACGCGACGTCGATGGCTTCCTGGTCGGGGTCGTTCTCGATGGTCAGCTCGCCCCCGAGCGCCTCGAGGAGGTAGTGGTGGACGAACTTGTGCACCCGTCGGTCGGACGTCGCGAACCAGTAGTCGATGGTGCCCAGCTCGGCGAGCACCCGGCCGACGATGCCCGTCTCCTCGGCGACCTCGCGCTCGGCGGTCTGCGTGAGCGTCTCGCCCGGCTCGATGTGGCCCTTGGGCAGGCACCACTCGACCCGCCCGGCCCGGTTGCGGCGGGCGATGACGGCGATGCGCGCGGTGCCCTCGTGGACGTCGATGACGACCCCGCCGGCGGAGCGCTCCTCGACCGAGGGCAGCCGGCGAGCCCGCTGCGTCGGGCCGGGGCGGCCTGACGTGCTCGAGGTCGTGGCGCTCATCGTTCCACTCTAGCCAGCGGGCGAAAGCTCGAGGTCGCGTCAGCGTCTACGCTGGCCTGCCGTGTCACCGCCCTCCAGTCTCGACCCGCAGCCCGACGCCCGGCCCGCCCTGTTGCGGGCGGCCGTCGCCCGGCTGGCCCCCGTCGTCCCGCTGGGGCAGGAGCTCGGCGAGCGGTTCGCACGGGCCGGTCATGAGCTCGCGCTGGTCGGTGGGCCAGTGCGCGACGCCTTCCTCGGGCGTACCTCGCCCGACCTCGACTTCACGACCGACGCCACCCCGGAGCAGACCCTCGCGGTCATCGCCGGGTGGGCCGACGCGCACTGGGAGATCGGCCGGGCGTTCGGCACCATCGGTATGCGCAAGGGCCACCGGCTGCTGGAGGTCACCACCTACCGCTCCGACGTCTACGACGGGGCGTCGCGCAAGCCAGAGGTGACCTTTGGCGCGAGCCTCTCCGACGACCTCGTCCGCCGCGACTTCACCGTCAACGCGATGGCCCTTCGGCTGCCGTCGCTGGAGTTCGTCGACGAGCACGGCGGTCTGGCCGACCTCGCCGCCCGGCGGTTGCGCACACCAGCCTCGCCGGAGCAGTCGTTCGCCGACGACCCGCTGCGGATGCTGCGCGCCGCCCGGTTCGCCTCGCAGCTGGGGTTCACCGTCGGGCCCGAGGTGCAGGCCGCGATGACCGAGCGGGCGCAGACGCTCTCGATCGTCTCGGCCGAGCGCATCCACGACGAGCTGGCCAAGCTGCTGCTCTCGCCGTCGCCCCGGGCCGGGCTGACCCTGCTCGTCGACACGGGTCTGGCCGACGTGTTCCTGCCCGAGCTGCCCGCCCTCCAGCTCGAGATCGACGAGCACCACCATCACAAGGACGTCTACCAGCACTCGCTCACCGTGCTCGAGCAGGCCATCGCCCTGGAGGGTCCGCGGGTCGTGGCGGGGGTGACGGCGGCCGAGACCGTCGACGGTCCCGACCTCGTCCTGCGCCTGGCGGCGCTGCTGCACGACATCGGCAAGCCGGCGACGCGGCGGTTCGAGCCGAAGGGCGGCGTCAGCTTCCACCA
>JBDSYO010000333.1:0-4825 GCA_039925625.1 Lapillicoccus sp.
AGCGCGGACGGGTCGCGCGAGGGTGGGGCGAACCTCGTCGTCGTCACGCACCGGGCTCCGGACTCCGCGCTGTCGGCGACCGTCGAGGCGCTCGCGGCGATGTCGATCGTCCGGGGCGTCGACTCCGTGATGCGGGTGGAGGGATCCTGACGTGGCTCACCAGTGGCGCGGAGTCATCCGCGAGTACGCCGACCGGCTGCCCACCCTGGCGGGCGCTCCCGTCATCACCCTGCTCGAGGGCGGCACGCCGCTCATCCCGGCCGAGCATCTCTCCTCCCTCGTCGGCGCCGAGGTGTGGCTGAAGTTCGAGGGGCTCAACCCGACCGGCTCGTTCAAGGACCGCGGGATGACCACGGCCATCTCGGTCGCCGCCCGCGCCGGCGCCAAGGCCGTCATCTGTGCGTCCACCGGCAACACCAGCGCCTCCGCCGCGGCGTATGCGGTCAAGGCCGGCATGACCTGCGGCGTGCTGGTCCCCGAGGGCAAGATCGCGATGGGCAAGCTGAGCCAGGCCATCGCGCACGGCGCCACCCTCCTGCAGGTGGAGGGCAACTTCGACGACTGCCTCACCCTCGCGCGCAAGCTCGCCGAGGCGTACCCCGTGGACCTCGTCAACTCGGTCAACCCCGCGCGCATCGAGGGGCAGAAGACCGCGGCGTTCGAGGTCGTCGACGCGCTCGGCGACGCCCCCGACATCCACTGCCTCCCGGTCGGCAACGCCGGCAACATCACCGCCTACTGGCGCGGCTACGGCGAGTACCAGCAGGACTCCGAGCAGCCCGGGCCTGCGACGCATACCCCGCGGATGTGGGGCTTCCAGGCCGCGGGGGCCGCGCCCATCGTCAAGGGGCACCCCATCGACGAGCCGGAGACCATCGCCACGGCCATCCGCATCGGCAACCCGGCCTCCTGGCCGCAGGCGGTGGCGGCCCGCGACGAGTCCGGCGGCCTCATCCACGCGGTGACCGACGAGCAGATCCTCGCCGCGCACCGGCTCGTGTCCGCCAAGGAGGGGGTGTTCGTCGAACCCGGTTCGGCCGCCTCGGTCGCGGGCCTGCTGGCGTCCCACGAGGCCGGCCTGGTGCCCCCCGGAGCCCGCATCGTCTGCACGGTCACCGGCCACGGCCTGAAGGACCCGCAGTGGGCGCTCCGGACGGCCGACGGCTCGGAGATCGTGCCGGTGCGGGTGCCCGTCGACGCGGTCTCCGCGGCCACGGCCCTCGGCCTCGACGGGTGAGCACAGGTATGCCGGGCGTGCCGTCCGTGCGCATTCGCGTGCCCGCGAGCACCGCCAACCTGGGACCGGGGTTCGACGCGGTCGGGCTGGCCCTCGGCCTCTGGGACGAGTACGACGTCACCGTCGGCGACGCTGGCGAGGGTCTGCGGATCGCGGTGAGCGGAGAGGGAGCGTCCGAGGTGCCCCTCGACGCGACCCACCTCGTGGCCCGGGCGATGGCCCATGGGTTCGCGCGGCTCGGCGCACCGATGCCCCCAGCCGTATGCCTGGTCGCGCGCAACGGGGTCCCGCATGGACGTGGTCTCGGTTCGTCGGCGGCCGCGATCGTGGCCGGAGTCGTTGCTGCACAGGTGTTCTCACGGACGGGCGACTGGCAGGACTCGCCCGCGGGGGAGCCGGTGGACGTCGATCTCGACACCGCGACCGACCTGGCCACCGAGCTGGAGGGCCACCCCGACAACGCTTCGGCGAGCGTGCGCGGCGGCCTGACGGTCTCGTGGACCCGCGACCCCGGCGACCCCGTGGGGTCGGCCACGGGCACGGCGTCCGTGCCGATCCACCCCGACATCACCGCGGTGGTGCTGATGCCGCAGGCGCAGCTCGCGACGCATACCGCGCGGGCCGTCCTGCCCCCCACGGTCGAGCACACCGCGGCCGCACTGAACTCCGGGCGGGCAGCCCTGCTGGTGGAGGCCCTGAGCCGCCGCCCCGACCTGCTGCTTGCGGCCACCAGAGACTGGCTGCACCAAGGCTTCCGGCGGGCGGCCTTCGCCCCCTCGATGGACCTCGTCGATGCGCTGCGGGCTCAGGGCCACGCCGCGGTCATCTCCGGAGCGGGACCGAGCGTCGTGGTGCTGACCACCCGCGCCGTCGCCGGGTCGGTCGCGACGTCCGCCCCCGAGCTCCCGGCCGGATGGCAGCGGCTCGAACCCGGCGTGCCCGCGTCAGGTGTGCAGGTGAACCGGCGCTAGCGGCTCCTCGTGGCTCTGGCTGCGGGTCCACCGGCGGTTCGGGATCACCGCTGGTGGGGGGCGGTGTTACTGTGGTGGCGCATCGCCCGGTCGGCAGCTTCTCGCTGCGACCGCAGCGGCACGCACCACGAGGTGGTCGGCGACCAGCTCGCCGCCGGAAGCGCAGTTGAGCGCCCGGGGCCTCGTGATCTCCACACCACATCAGCATGTATCGACGGTCGGACTCTCCGACCGGGTACCGGTGCAGGCCCTCCATCGAGGCCGCGCCGACGACGAGGGGAAGGACCTTCGTGACAGACACCACCGAACGGGTGGACGCCGCGGGCTCCAGCGACAGCTCGAGCCCCGCGCGCGCGACCCGCACCGGCCGCACCGGACTGGCGACGATGAACGTCGCCGAGCTCAAGCGGCTGGCTTCCGGTCTCGGGATCACCGGGACCACCAAGATGC
Organism: Lapillicoccus sp.; assembly: GCA_039925625.1. Taxonomy (GTDB): domain Bacteria; phylum Actinomycetota; class Actinomycetes; order Actinomycetales; family Dermatophilaceae; genus Lapillicoccus. The sequence continues at coordinate 2,659 of JBDSYO010000333.1, forward strand.
GCAAGGACGACCTGCTGGCCGCCATCGGCGCCCACCAGTCAGGTGGCGCCGCGCGCGCCCCCCAAGGCGAGACGGCGCCGCAGGTCAGCGTCCCGAGCCAGGCCCCCGCATCCGCTCCCGCGCCGGTTTCCGCTCCTGCGGACGGTGCGGCGACGGAGGCAACGACCTCCACAGCTGCGGACGCCGGACGCCGGCCGCCGCGTGAGCGCGCGACCGCCCCGGCGGGGGAGCCGGAGCGCGCCGCCGCTGAGCCGACCGACGGGGGCCAGACCGGCTCGGCGACGGGTGACGAGCGGGACCGGCTGCGCTTCGACCGGCCCGAGCGCACCGACCGCACCGACCGCACGGCGGTCACCGCGCGCCAGGACCGCTCGGTGGCCCGCCAGGGCGGCACCTCCGGGGGCTCGACCCAGAACGGCCAGACCCAGCAGAACGGCCAGACCCAGCAGAACGGCCAGACCCAGCAGAACGGCCAGAACCAGCAGAACGGCCAGAACCAGCGCGCCGCCGCGACCGCTTCCGCTCCGGCGGCGACGAGCCAGACGGGCCAGACGGGCCAGCCAGGCCTCACAGGCCAGACAGGGCCGAACGGCGCCGACGGCCTCGACGGAGACGACGACGGCCGCGGCAGCCGGCGCCGCAGCCGGCAGCGCAGCCGCGACCGAAAGCGGGGGCGGCCGACGACGACGGGCACCCAGGAGTACGAGCCCGAGCTGCAGATCAACGACGACGACGTCCTCGTGCCGGTGGCCGGCATCCTCGACGTCCTCGACAACTACGCCTTCGTGCGCACCTCCGGCTACCTCGCCGGGTCGAACGACGTCTACGTGCCCCTCGGCCTGGTGAAGAAGTACGGCCTGCGCAAGGGCGACGCCGTCACCGGCTCGATCAAGGCGACCCGCGACGGCGAGCAGCCGCAGGGCGCGGCGGGCAGCCGGCAGAAGTTCAACGCCCTGGTGCGTCTCGACACCATCAACGGCGCCCAGCCCGACCAGAGCCGGGGCCGGGTCGAGTTCGGCCGGCTCACGCCGCTCTACCCCCAGGAGCGGCTGCGTCTCGAGACCGAGGTCGGCCAGCTCAGCACCCGGGTCATCGACCTCGTGGCGCCGATCGGCAAGGGCCAGCGTGGCCTCATCGTCGCGCCGGCGCAGAGCGGGAAGACCCTGCTCCTGCAGGCCATCGCCAACGCGATCACGGCCAACAACCCCGAGTGCCACCTCATGGTCGTCCTCATCGACGAGCGGCCCGAGGAGGTCACCGAGATGCAGCGGGCGGTGAAGGGTGAGGTCATCGCCTCGACCTTCGACCGTCCGGCCGAGGACCACACGAGCGTGGCCGAGCTGGCTATCGAGCGGGCCCAGCGGCTCGTCGAGCTCGGTCACGACGTCGTCGTCCTGCTCGACTCGATCACCAAGCTGGGCCGGGCCTACAACCTGGGCGCTCCCGCGACGGGCCGGATCCTCTCCGGCGGCGTCGACGCGGCCGCCCTCCACCCGCCGAAGCGGTTCTTCGGTGCGGCCCGCAACATCGAGAACGGCGGCTCGCTGACCATCATCGCCACGGCGCTCGTCGACACCGGCTCGCGGATGGACGAGGTGATCTTCGAGGAGTTCAAGGGCACCGCCAACATGGAGCTCACGCTGTCGCGGGAGCTGGCCGACCGGCGGATCTTCCCGGCCGTCGACGTCAACGCCTCCAGCACCCGGCGTGAGGAGATGCTCCTCGGGCCCGAGGAGCTGAAGATCGTCTGGAAGCTGCGTCGGGTCCTCGGCGCCCTCGGGCCGCAGCAGTCGATCGAGCTACTGCTCGACCGCCTCAAGCGCACGCGGACCAACATCGAGTTCCTGCGCCAGGTGCAGGTGAGCACGGGCTCGAAGCTCGACGCCACCGACTGATCGCCATCGATCCCGATCGATACCGAGGGAATGGGACGCCCCCTCCCGCGGTTTAGGAGGGTGTGCCCCGCTCTGGCACACTGTTCCGTTGGACCGGTTCACGGCAGCACGACTCGCTCGACCAGCTCGACACCGAGATCGCCGACCCGGCCCCGCCTGAGACCCAAGGAGAGCACGTGAAGAAGGACCTGCACCCCACCTACGTCGAGACCACGGTCACCTGTACCTGTGGCAACACGTTCGCCACGCACAGCACCGCCTCGTCCGGCGCG
>JBDSYO010000334.1:0-7420 GCA_039925625.1 Lapillicoccus sp.
TCAAGGCGACGCAGGAGGACCCCTGGCAGCACTTCGCCCGGACACACGCGATCGGTCAGGTCGTGCCGGGCAAGGTCACCAAGCTCGTCCCGTTCGGTGCGTTCGTGCGCGTCGACGACGGCATCGAAGGCCTGGTCCACATCTCCGAGCTGGCCGAGCGCCACGTTGAGCTGCCGGAGCAGGTCGTCACGGTCGGCGACGACATCTTCGTCAAGGTCATCGACATCGACCTCGAGCGTCGCCGCATCTCGCTGTCGCTGAAGCAGGCCAACGACGGCAACGGCCCGGTCGCCGAGTTCGACCCGACCCTCTACGGCATGGCCGCCGAGTACGACGAGCAGGGCAACTACAAGTACCCCGAGGGCTTCGACTCGGAGACGAACGAGTGGCTGCCGGGCTTCGACGCCCAGCGCGAGAAGTGGGAGAAGCAGTACGCCGAGGCGCACTCCCGCTGGGAGGCCCACAAGGCGCAGGTCGACGCGGCGGCCAAGGCCGACGCCGACGCCGTGGCCGGAGGGACCGAGATCCCGACGTCCTACTCCTCCAGCTCGAGCTCCAGCTCCACGTCCGGCTCCAGCTCCGGCGCGACGAGCTCGGCCGGCGAGGCCGACGACACCTCCCGTCCGGCCCAGCCGGCCGCCGAGGGCACCCTCGCCTCCGACGAGGCGCTGGCGGCACTGCGGGAGAAGCTCACCGGCAACTGAGAGGCATCCCCTCTCGCCTGACGGCCGGGGCGGCGCACGGTTCTCCGTGGGCCGCCTCGGCCGTTCCTGCGTGCGTAGCCAGCCGCGCCCCGGCTGTCTGCGGCAGGCCCCGGCTCTTTTGTCACGACATGGTGACCTCGACCTCCTCGCGAGACCCCCTCGTCGCGGCTATGGTCATGCACGTACAGGGCCGCGGGGGCGGTTCTCGTACGCCCCCCGCTAGACATCGTCGTCCCAGGGAGCTGCCCATGCCAGCGTGGCCGCCTGTTCACGTGCGCCCGGCACGCGCCGCGTCCGTGACCACCTCAGGTCTGCACCCGGTGGCCCGGTGACGACGGCGACCCGTGAGGCCGCGCCCCGGGTCGGCCCCCCGCCGCCGGTCGGACAGCCGCCCCGCCGCTCGGGGCGCAACTGGCGCGAGTGGCTGCTGGCCGGTGGCCTCCTGGTGCCGAACCTGGCCCTGCTCATCCTCTTCACCTACCGCCCGCTCATCGACAACATCCGGCTGTCGTTCACCGACTACAACATCTCGGCGCCCTTCGCGAACTACGTGGGCATCTCGAACTACACCGAGTGGTTCACCCGCGAGGACACCCGCACCATCGTCCTCAACACGCTCGTCTTCACCGTCGCGACCGTGGTGCTGTCGATGGGGCTGGGGCTGGGGCTCGCGCTGCTGCTCGACCAGCGGCTCAAGGGCCGCAACCTCGTGCGCTCACTGGTGTTCGCGCCCTTCGTCGTCTCCGGCGCAGCCCTCGGGGTGGCCTTCCAGTTCGTCTTCGACCCCAGCTTCGGGCTCGTCCGCGACCTGCTGACCCGGATCGGCATGACCAGCCCCGACTTCTACCAGCAGCAGAAGTGGGCGCTGTTCATGGTGACGGTCACCTACATCTGGAAGAACCTCGGCTACTCCTTCGTCATCTACCTCGCTGCCCTGCAGGGCCGGCGGGTCGACCTCGACGAGGCGGCCGAGATCGACGGCGCGTCGGCCTGGACCCGCTTCACCCGGGTGCTCCTGCCGCAGCTGCGACCGACCACGTTCTTCCTGTCGATCACCGTGCTGCTCAGCTCCGTGCAGGTCTTCGACATCATCAACGTCATGACCCGGGGCGGCCCGGTGGGCACCGGCACGACGACCCTCGTCTACCAGGTCTACCAGGAGACGTTCGTCAACCTGCGGGCCGGCTACGGCGCCACGGTGGCGACCATCATGTTCCTCATCCTCCTCGTCGTGACGGTCGTCCAGGTGCGCGTCATGGACCGGAAGGCGCCGTGAACCGGGGCCGCGGCTGGAGTGCCGCGGGCTACGCCGCCATGGTCGTCGTCGTGCTCGTCGTCGCCGTCCCCCTGTTCTGGATCCTCATCACCTCCTTCAAGGAGCGCCAGGACATCTACGTGCGCCCCGCCCAGTGGTGGCCGGACCCGGGCACCAAGGACAACTACGGCGACGTCACCACGCGCATCCCGTTCTGGAGCTACCTGCGCAACTCGGTCGTCATCACCGGTGCCACCGCGGCGGCGAAGATCGTGCTGGGGGTGCTCAGCGCGTATGCGTTGTCGCTCCTGAAGTTCCCCGGGCGCAACGTCGTCTTCCTCATCGTCATCGCCGCGCTGATGGTGCCCAACCAGATCACCGTCATCTCCAACTACGCGCTGGTCAGCCAGCTCGGCTGGAAGAACACCTACCAGGGCATCATCATCCCGCTGGCCGGCGTCGCCTTCGGCACCTTCCTCATGCGCAACCAGTTCCTCTCGCTGCCCGGCGAGATCATCGAGGCGGCCAAGCTCGACGGCACCGGCCCGATGAAGCTGCTCTGGCGCATCGTCATGCCGATGTCCTGGCCGACCCTCGTGGCCTTCTCGCTCATCACCGTGGTCAACGAGTGGAACGAGTACCTCTGGCCGTTCCTCATGGCTGACGACGAGCGGGTGGCGCCTCTCCCGGTCGGCCTGACCCTGCTGCAGAACAACGACGGCCTCACCAACTGGGGACCGGTCATGTCGGGCACCATCCTCGCGATGCTGCCCATCCTCATCCTGTTCCTCTTCCTCCAGCGCCAGATGATCAAGGGCCTGACGGCCGGCGCCGTGAAGAGCTGACGATGTCCACCCACCCCCCACGGAAGGCACGACCCACCATGAACGATGTCACCCGACGCGGATTCATCGGACTCGCCGGAGGCGCGGCCGCGGCCTGGGGCCTCGCCGCGTGTGCCGGCACGGGCAGCCCCGCCACCTCGGGCGGTGGCACGGCGGGCGGTGGTGGCTCCAACACCATCGACTTCTGGAGCAACCACCCGGGCACCTCCAAGGAGGTGGAGCAGAAGATCATCGACGCCTTCCAGGCCGCCAACCCGGGCCTCACGGTGAAGCTGACCGACGCGGGCAAGAACTACGAGGAGGTCGCGCAGAAGTTCAACGCAGCCCTCGCCGGCGGCAACCTGCCCGACGTCGTCGTCGCCTCCGACGTCACGTGGTTCAACTTCGCCCTCAACAAGCAGTTCGCCCCGCTCGACGACCTCATCTCGGCCGCCGGCATCAAGACGACCGACTACGTCGACGCGCTCTACAACGACTACAAGTTCAAGGAGCAGCACTTCGCCCTGCCGTACGCGCGGTCGACGCCGCTCTTCTACTACAACAAGGACATCTGGAAGGCCGCCGGCCTCGAGGACCGCGGTCCGAAGACGTGGCAGGAGTTCCGCGACTGGGCGCCGAAGATCGCGGCCGTCACCGGAGCCGACAAGGCCGTCTTCGAGATGCCCGACGGGTCGAACTACCTCGACTGGTACTTCCAGAACATCGTCTGGGACTTCGGTGGCAACTACTCCAAGGAGTGGACGCCGACCTTCACGGACGCCAAGACCGTCGATGCGGGGAAGTTCCTCCAGGACCTGGCCAAGAACCAGTTCGTGAAGTTCAACAAGACCCCGGAGGCCGACTTCGGCGCGGGCCTGACCGCGGCCATGGTGCAGTCCACGGGCTCGCTCAACGGGGTCACCAAGGCGGCCAAGTTCAGCGTCGGCACCGCCTTCCTGCCTGGTGACGGCAACTGCCCCACCGGTGGTGCGGGGGTCGCCATCCCTTCCGGCATCACCGACGACCGGAAGAAGAACGCGCTGAAGTTCATCGAGTTCCTCACCAACGCTGACAACACGGCGACCTTCACCCAGGCCACGGGGTACATGCCCGTGCGCAAGTCCGCGCTCGACAACCAGTCGGAGAAGGACTTCCTGGCCAAGAACCCCAACGCCAAGACGGCCGTCGACCAGCTGGCCAAGACCCGATCCCAGGACTACGCCCGGGTGTTCGTGCCCGGTGGCGGGGCCCGCATCGGCAAGGCCCTCGACCAGATCGCGCAGGGCGCCGACGTCGCGTCGACCTTCGCCGGCCTGAACGCCGAGACACAGCAGGTCATCGACAGCCAGATCAAGTCCAAGCTCTGACCCATGGCGACCGTCTACTTCGACGAGGCGACGAGGGTCTTCGCGCCGGGTCAGGCCCCGGCCGTCGACCACGTCACCATCGACATCGAGGACGGGGAGTTCCTCGTGCTCGTGGGCCCGTCCGGCTGTGGGAAGTCCACGACCCTCAGGATGCTCGCCGGGCTCGAACCCATCGACACCGGCCGGATCCTCATCGACGGACACGACCAGAAGGGGGTCCGGCCACGGGACCGTGACGTGGCCATGGTGTTCCAGAGCTACGCCCTCTACCCCAACATGACGGCCGGCGAGAACATGGCCTTCGCGCTGGAGAACGCCAAGGTCCCGGCCTCCCAGGTCAAGGAGCGGGTCGCCGAGGCGGCGAAGATCCTCGAGCTGGAGCCCCTGATCGACCGCAAGCCGGGGCAGCTCTCCGGGGGCCAGCGACAGCGGGTGGCCATGGGCCGCGCCATCGTGCGCAACCCCAAGGTGTTCTGCATGGACGAGCCCCTGTCCAACCTCGACGCCAAGCTCCGGGTCTCGACCCGGTCGCAGATCGCGGGCCTCCAACGGCGGCTGGGGATCACGACGGTCTACGTCACCCACGACCAGGTCGAGGCCATGACGATGGGCCACCGGGTCGCGGTGCTCAAGGACGGCCGGCTGCAGCAGGTCGGCACCCCGGCCGAGCTTTACGACGCTCCGGTCAACACCTTCGTGGCGTCGTTCATCGGGTCCCCGGCGATCACGCTCGTCGAGGCCCCCGTGCGCGAGGGCGTGGCCTCGGTCCATGGTGTCGACGTGCCGCTGGACCGGGCGGTCGCCGGTGCGGCGGGAGACCGGGTCGTCGTGGGCCTGCGTCCGGAGGCGTGGCATCTCGTGGCGCCGGGCACCGAGAACGGCATCGACCTCGCCGTCGACCTCGTCGAGGCGCTGGGCTCGGAGTCGTTCATCTACGGGGTGCCCGTCGGTGCCGCCGCCACCGAGAACGGGGTGCCCCCGCAGCGGGTCACCGTGCACTCCGACAAGCGGGTCCGCCCGGAGGTGGGCGACGTGGTGCGGGTGGTCCCCGAGCCGGGCGAGGTCCACCTCTTCGCGTCCGACACCGGGGAGCGCCTGACGGCGGCGCGCTAGGAACGCGGCGCCGCCAGGCGGGATGGTGCGACGAGCCCCCGAGCTCGTCAGCGGGTGACCGCCATCTCAGCCGTGGTCAGCCGTGGTCAGTCGTGGTCAGCCGCACCACGGGTACACGAACAGGCTGTCGGCCCCCGCCCGGTGGTCGGCGAGCACGACCGACAGGGGCAGCGGGTCGGGCAGCGACGCCACGTCGGTGCCGGCCCGCGGGGTGACCCCCACTGCGACGGCGGTCGCGATGGGCAGCCCGCCGCGAGCAACGGTCGAGAACAGGCCGTTGTCCTTGAGGAACGTGATCCCGGCCCGCATACAGCCCGTGTCGGGCTGGGCACTGGCCGACGCGGCCGGGACCAGCGCCAGGCCCAGGCCCAGGGCGGTGGTGGCGGCGACGACGAGAGGGTTACGCGTACGCATGCTGTCTCCTTCGGGGGAACCGGGCGCGCACTCCGTCGGTGGGGTGCTCCGGTGACGTGGGTTCTCTCCTCGTGGGCCCTTTGGATGCGCGCCGCCGGGCCGGACGGCGTCGCTAGGCTTCCGGAGTGCTGACGGTGGGGCTGACGGGGGGCATCGGCTCGGGGAAGTCCATGGTGGCCGCCGAGCTCGCGCGCCTCGGAGCCGCCGTCGTCGACGCCGACGTGGTGGCCCGTGAGGTCGTCGAGCCCGGGACGACCACGCTCGAGGCCATCGCCTCCCGGTTCGGGCGCCACATGATCCGGGAGGACGGGTCCCTCGACCGGGCGGCCCTGGCGGCACTCGTCTTCCCGGACCCCGCCGCGCTCGCCGACCTCAACGCCATCACCGCCCCCGCCATCACCGCCCGCGTCGAGGAACGGCGCCGGGCGCTGCCGGACGACCGGGTGAGCGTGTTCGACATGCCGCTGCTCGTCGAGCGACGGCTCTGGCCCCAGGAGCACCTCACGATCGTTGTCGGCGCTGACGTGGAGACGCGGGTGCGCCGTCTCGTCGACCAGCGCGGGCTGGGGGAGGAGGACGCCCGGCACCGGGTCGCCGCTCAGGCCACTGACGCGCAGCGCCGCGCCGCCGCCGACGTCTGGGTCGACAACGACGGGAGCCGCGAGCAGACCCTGGCCCACGTGGGCCGGGTCTGGCGCGACCGGCTGCTGCCCTACGACGAGAACCTGCGTACGGGCCACCGCAGCCAGCGGCCCGAGCAGGGCGCCGTCGTGGACCCCGACCCCGGGTGGACCGCCGAAGGGGCGCGGCTCGTGGCCAAGGTCGCCGATGCGCTGGGAGACAGGGCGACCGATGTGGAACACGTCGGATCCACCAGCGTGCCAGGGCTGTTGGCCAAGGACGTCATCGACCTTCAGGTGGGGGTACGACGGATGGCCGACGCCGACGCCCCCGCGTTCGTCGACGGACTGCGGCGACGCGGGTTCCTGCGGATCGGCGAGGTGGTGCAGGACACGCCCCATCCGAGAGACAGCGACCCGGCGGCCTGGACCAAGCGCTTCTTCGCGTCGATGGACCCGGTCCGGGTGGCCAACCTGCACGTCCGCGAACACGGTTCTCCTGGTTGGCTGTTCGCCCTACAGTTCCGCGACTGGCTCCGCGCCGAGCCCGGTGAAGTGGCCGCCTACGCGGCCGAGAAGCGACGCCTCGTGGCCGTGACGGACTCCACCACCGAGTACGCCGCGGCCAAGGAGCCGTGGTTCGGCGCGGCGTACCCCCGGATGGACGCGTGGGCGGATGGCCGTCACCGAGCCCCCTCGACACGCTGACCAGAGCGCTCGTCGCATTTGTCGGAAACATCCCTCTGACTGGCGTTAGCCCGGTCACACCGGCCCGCTCAGCACCGGGGGGCTTGGTCAAGGAATGGTCAAGTCGGCCCCTACTCTCGATCTCGCAGGGGGATGTCAACGTTGTCAGTGCGGTACGCCGCACCCCCGACTGGCGACGCAGCCACTGTCCACGCCGGTGACCTCAGCGTCACGGCGACCCCACGATCGTTCGGCACGGGGGTGCCATGTTGTCCTTCGACCCTTCCCATGACCTGGCCGGGGGTGACGTCCAGGTCCTGACTGACCGGCGCGCGCGCAGCTCGTCCGCCTATACCCCGGTCATGATCCTGCTGACCGTCATCGCCGCGCTGGGCGTCCTGCTCTACGCGACGTTCCTGCTCAACCCGGCCAACCG
>JBDSYO010000335.1:0-11104 GCA_039925625.1 Lapillicoccus sp.
AGCTTCCGGGCTACCACCGAACAGCTGTCCGTCCTCATCGGCGCCCAGCCGCCCGAGCGGCTGCGCGAGCAGATCCTGCGGGACATCTCCCTCGTCCGGCCCATCCCCCCGGAGGTCAGCCGCGAGGCGGCCGCCCGGATCGACGAGCGCGGTCGCGTCTCGGGTGCCCCGACGTCGTCCCCGTCGGCCGAGGTCACCCCCATCAGCAGCCGGGCCCAGCGCCGGGCGGGCACGTCGGCGCAGCGGGTCAACCGGTGGTTCGCCGCCGCGGCCGCGGTCGTCGTGCTCGGCGGCGGCACCGTCGCTGCTCTCCACCCGTGGGACCGGCAGTCGCAGGTGCAGGTCGGGCTCGCCGACCGGGTCATCCAGGCCCCCGACGCGCAGCGGTTCCAGCAGACCGTCGCCGCGGGCGGCACCGCCACCGTCGTGCGCTCGAAGTCCGTGGGCAAGGCCGTGCTCGTCACCGAGAACCTCGCCTCGGCGCCGGTCGGCAAGGTCTACCAGCTGTGGCTGGAGGCGGCCGGCGGCAGCTTCGTCTCCGCAGGACTGCTCCCGACCGGGGCCAACCAGACCGTCGTCCTCGACGGCGACGCCGCCACCGCGCTCGGGGCCGGCATCTCGGTCGAGCCCACCGGAGGCTCGGCGCAGCCGACGACGACCCCGGTCGCCCTCATCGGCTTCGCCTGACCTCAGGCCGCCACACCCGCCCGACCCGCCCGACCCGCCTGACCCGCTCCCCTTCCCGCCCGCCGAGACCCTCGCCGGAGGCCCGGGGATGCATCCGGACGAGGGGTCCGCGACGAAGCACTACCGTCGGACCAACATGGCCTTCCGGAGTCTCGACCGGCCCCCGACACCCCGCGACGCAGGCGTCTTCCACCACCCACGACAGGACCGATCCCCCATGGCCAGCCCCCGCCCCGAGCACCACGACCGGCGCCGCGTCGCCGTCGTCGGCTCCGGTGTCGCCGGCCTCACCGCCGCCCACGTGCTGGCCCGGTCATCCCGTCCGCACCACGTCACTCTCTACGAGGCCGACGACCGGCTCGGAGGTCACGCGCACACCCACGACGTCGTCGTCGGTGACCGCACCATCGGCGTCGACACCGGCTTCATCGTCCACAACGACCGCACATACCCGACGCTGCTGCGGCTCTTCGCCGAGCTCGGCGTCGAGACGCAGGACTCCGACATGAGCATGTCGATCCGCGACGACGCCGCGGGCCTGGAGTATGCCGGTGCGCGCGGCCTGAGGGGCCTTTTCCCCAGCGCCCGCAACCTTCTCAACCCGGGCTACCTGCGGATGCTCGGTGAGGTCAAGCGGTTCCACCGCGAGGCGCAGCGGCTGCTGGACTCGCCGGAGACGCCGGACGGCGCTGAGACGCTCGGCCACTTCGTCGACCGGGTCGGGTTCAGCCCGTTCTTCGTCGCCTCGTTCCTCGAGCCGCTCGTGGCCGCGGTCTGGTCGTGCGACCCCGGCGTCGCGCTGCGTTACCCCGCGCGCTACCTGTTCCGCTTCCTCGACCACCACGGCATGCTCACCGTCTTCGGCTCGCCGACCTGGCGCACCGTCAGCGGCGGGTCCGCCCGCTACGTCGAGCGCGTCGCGGCCGGCATCCACGACATCAGGCTGAGCCGGCCCGTGGCCGCAATCGCCGAGTCGACCGACGGCGTGACCGTCACCGACGCGCTGGGCGACACCGACGCCTACGACGCCGTGGTCGTCGCCACGCACCCGCACCAGGCGCTCGCGATGCTCGCCGACCCGTCGCCGCTGCGCCGCGAGGTGCTCGGCGCCATCACCTACACGCCCAACGTGGCCCAGCTGCACACCGATGAGTCAGTGCTGCCGCGGAATGTGGGCGCCCGGGCGTCCTGGAACTACTGGCGTCGCGACGTCGGCGATGCCAACGAGCGCGTCCTCGTCTCCTACGACATCAGCCGCCTCATGCGGCTCGACGTGCCCGGCACGCGGTTCATCGTCACGCTCGGCGGTGTCGACCGGGTGGACCCGTCCCGCGTCATCGACACCATGTCCTACGAACACCCGCTCTACACACCGGAGTCCGTCGCGGCGCAGTCCCGGCTGGGCGAGATCGGCTCGCCGCGGGTCGCCTTCGCGGGGGCGTACCACGGCTGGGGCTTCCACGAGGACGGCGCCCGCTCGGGTGTGGCCGCCGCCGCCCACCTCGGCGTCGAGTGGGACGCCACCGAGCGCACCGCTCTTCCGGAGCCGGTGGCGTCATGATCGGCGTGCGCCTCCCGGCCACCAGCCGGCTCTACGCCACGACGGTCCGGCACGCGCGCACCGCACCGCTCAAGCACGGGTTCGCCCTGCGCAGCTACTCGTGGTTCGTCGACCTCGACGAGCTGCCGCGTCTCGGTGCGCTCCAGGCCCTCGCCCGCTTCGACGCGCGCGACCACCTCGGTGCCCCCGAGGGCACTCTGCGCGAGAACCTGGACGGCTTCCTCGCCACCCACGGCGTCGACCTCAAGGGTGGTCGGATCACCATGCTGGCCAACGCCCGGGTGTTCGGCTACGTCTTCAACCCCATCTCGGTCTTCTGGTGCCACCGCACCGACGGCGCGCTCGAGTGCGTCGTCGTGGAGGTGCACAACACCTACGGCGACCGGCACGCCTACCTCGTGCGCACCGACGGCGCACACCGCGCCAGCACCGAGAAGCGGCTCTACGTCAGCCCGTTCAACGACGTCTCGGGCTCCTACGACCTCGTCCTGCCCGAGCCCGGCCGGTCGGCCCACGTCAGCGTGGTGCTGCGCCGTCCCGACCAGCCGCCGTTCACCGCGACCCTCGTGGGGCACTCCGTCCCGGCCACTGTGACCACCGTCCTGCGCACCGCGCTCACCCGCCCGCTGGAACCCCTGGCCGTTATGGCCCGCATCAAGGCCCACGGCGTCCGACTCTGGCTGCGCCGCCTACCGATCCAACCCCGACCGATCCACCCGCCCCAGGAGGCAGTGCAGTGACCACCCTCTCTTCGCCCCACGGCGCGCTGAGCCCGTCGTTCGACGCCAGCCGGTGGCCCGACCTCGCGCGCATGCCCGGCACCTTCACGCGGACCTTCCACGCGCGGGTCGCCAAGCGGCTCTTCTACCAGGTGGCGTCCCGCCTGGACGTGCGCATCGAGATGCCGGACGGCACCGCCATCGGCCGCGCGGCGCACGTCCCGGGCGCACCCGTCATGCGGCTGCACCGGCCCGACCGCTTCATCGAGCGCCTCGGCGCCGGCGCCCTCATCGGCTTCGGCGAGTCCTACATGGCCGGCGACTGGGACTCACCCGACCTCGGGGCGCTCCTGACGGTGTTCGCCGAGCGGATGGCGACCCTCGTGCCCGAGCCGCTGCAGAAGCTGCGCGCGCTCTACGTGGCCAAGATGCCCGGGGCCGAGCGCAACACGACCGCCAACACCCGGTCCAACATCTCGCGCCACTACGACCTGTCCAACGCGATGTTCGAGCAGTTCCTCGACGAGACGATGAGCTACTCGTCGGCCCTCTTCGACGGGCTCGGCCACACCACGTCCACCCTGCCCGAGTGGTCGGACCTCGCGCCCGCCCAGGCCCGCAAGGTCGAACGGCTGCTCGACAAGGCCCACGTCGGTGAAGGCACCCGGGTGCTCGAGATCGGCACCGGCTGGGGCGAGCTCGCGATCCGCGCCGCCCGCCGAGGCGCCACCGTGCGCACCGTCACCCTCTCGCAGGAGCAGCAGGCCCTCGCCCGCCGGCGGATCGCCGACGCCGGCTTCGCCGACCAGGTGTCGGTCGACCTGCTCGACTACCGCGACGTCGACGGCACCTACGACGCGGTCGTGTCGGTGGAGATGATCGAGGCGGTCGGCTACGAGTACTGGCCTACCTACTTCGCCACCATCGACCGGCTGCTCGCCCCCGGTGGCAGCGTGGCGATCCAGGCGATCACGATGCCCCACGACCGGATGCTGGCCACCCGCAACACCTACACGTGGGTGCACAAGTACATCTTCCCCGGCGGCTTCCTGCCCTCGACCCAAGCGATCCAGGACGTCACCGCGACGCACACCTCGCTCCGCGTCGTGGAGTGGCTGTCGATGGGCAGCAGCTACGCGCAGACGTTGCGCCTGTGGGACGAGCGGTTCGCGACCCACACCGAAGCCATCGAGGCGCTCGGGTTCGACTCCGTCTTCCGCCGGATGTGGCACTTCTACCTGGAGTACTCGCGCGCCGGGTTCGCCTCGGGCTACCTCGACGTGCAGCAGTTCGTGCTCCGGCGGGGGGCGGCGGCATGAGCGTCATCGACCGCACCGAGAGCCCTTTCGGCTCTGCCGGCCCTGCCGGCTCTGCCCCCTCAACGGGGCCGGCGACCGGCGTCGCCCAGCGGCTCGCCGCGGCCCTCGCTCCCGTCGTCGGGGGCGACCTGCCCGTCCGGCTGACTGCCTGGGACGGGAGCGTCGCGGGGCCCGCCGACGCTCCGTCGGTGATCGTGCGCACGCCCGACGCCATCCGCCGGATCCTCTGGCACCCGGGCGAGCTCGGTGCTGCCCAGGCCTACGTCACCGGCGAGCTCGAGGTCGAGGGTGACCTCAACGCCGCCCTGACGCACGTCTGGAAAGTCAGCGCCCAGCGCGGCCTGAAGGGCATCCGGCCGACCCCAGCCCTGCTCGCCGGCCTGTTCCGCACGGCGAAGGACCTCGGCGCCCTCGGGACGCCCCCGCCCGCCCCGGACAGCCAGGCCGTCCTGCGCGGCCGCCTGCACAGCACCCGGCGCGACCGCGACGCGATCCACCACCATTACGACCTGTCCAACGAGTTCTACGCCCTCATCCTCGACCCGCATATGGCCTACTCGTCCGGCTACTGGCGCTCCGACGACCCCGGCTACACCGTCGAGGACGCTCAGCGCGACAAGCTCGACCTCGTCTGCCGCAAGGTGGGGCTCGGCCGGACGTCGTCGGAACCGATGCGGTTCCTCGACATCGGCTGCGGCTGGGGCTCGCTCAGCCTGTATGCCGCGGAGCACTTCGGAGCGCAGGTCACCGGCGTGACGATCGCCGCCGAGCAGAAGCGGTTCATCGACGCGCGCATCAAGGAACGCGGCCTCGCGGACCGGGTCGAGATCCGGCTGCAGGACTACCGGGAGATCACCGGCGGTCCGTTCGACGCGGTGGCCTCGTTGGAGATGGGCGAGCACGTCGGGCAGAAGAACTACGGCACCTACGTCAAGGCGTTGCGCGACAACGTCGTTCCCGGCGGCCGGGTACTCGTGCAGCAGATGTCGCGGCGGGGTCGGTTCCCCGGCGGCGGCCCGTTCATCGAGTCGTTCATCGCCCCCGACATGCATATGCGCCCCGTCGGCGAGACGGTCGATCTCATCGAGGGCGGCGGCCTGGAGGTGCGCGACGTCCACGCGATGCGTGAGCACTACGTGCGCACCGTGGACGCGTGGTACGACACCTTCGAGAGCAACTGGGACACCGCGGTGGCGCTCGTCGGCGAAGAGGTCGCGCGGGTCTGGCGGCTCTACCTCGTCGGCGGGTCGATGGCCTTCCGCGACGGCCGGATGGGCGTCGACCAGATCCTCGCGGTGCGCCCGCACCCGGACGGCACCTCCACGCTGCCCGCGGTTAGGCTCGCTGAGTGGTCCTGACCGAACCCGGCTTCTCGCTGGGCAGCTTCCTGTTGGTCAGCGGACTCTCGCTGCTCGCCGTCGCCGTCCTCATGACGGTGACCGCGCTCATCGGCCGGCGAGAGGGTCGGGTGAGCGTCGTCGACACGGCCTGGGGCATCGGGTTCATCGTCGTGGCGGTGGTAGCCGCGGCCGCTGGCAGCGGCCCGCTCTGGCGACGGCTGCTCCTCGTCGTGCTCGTCGCGGTCTGGGGCGGACGGCTGGCCCGGCATATGCATACGCGCAACCGGGGCAAGGGTGAGGACCCGCGCTACGACGCGATGCTCAAGGACCAAAAGGGCGACCCGTTCCTCGTCGCGATCCGCAAGGTCTACCTCGTGCAGGGCCTCTCGGTCTGGTTCGTCTCCCTGCCGCTGCAGGTCAGCGCCGCGGCCGGGCCCGGCCTGTGGCCGGTCGCCGTGGTCGGCGCCCTGCTGTGGCTGCTCGGGGTGTCCTTCGAAGCCGTGGGCGACGCACAGCTGGCCCGGTTCAAGGCCGACCCGGCCAACAAGGGCACGGTCATGGACCGCGGCCTGTGGTCGTGGACCCGCCACCCCAACTACTTCGGCGACTCCAGCGTCTGGTGGGGGCTGTTCGTCATCGCGGCGAGCGCCTGGCCGGGGGTGCTCACTGTGCTCTCGCCCGTCGTCATGACCTACTTCCTCGTCTTCGCCACGGGCGCGCGCCTGCTGGAGAAGGAGATGTCGAAGCGCCCGGGCTACCCCGAGTACCAGCAGCGCACCAGCTACTTCCTGCCGCGCCCGCCCAAGCGGGCCTGACCGCCGACCCGGCGGCCGCCGTGCCACGACCCCGGCCTGTGCGGCCCGTCATAGCGCTCGCCGCAGCGTGGTTCGTGCTGCTGTGACGACACGGGGCCCGCTACGACAGCCGCTACGACGAGTGGCGATCACCTAGGAGCCGACTCGGGCCAGCGTGGCCGCTCCTCAGATGAGGCGCAGCTCCCGGGCCCGGGTCAGCGTGACGCGGCGGTCGTGGGTGCCCAGCTTGCGGTAGATCGACTGCAGGTGGCGGTGGACGGTGCGCTCGGAGCACCCGAGGGTCGCGGCGATCGCGTAGGCCGTGCGACCGGTGCCCAGGGCTCCCAGGACCTCTCGCTCCCGGGGGGTGAGCGGGGTGGCGCCGTCCATCACAGCCCGCACTCCGGCGCGGCCGAGATGCGGCTGCTCGCCCGGGCCGGGGCGCGCGGCCAGGCGGTAGAGGTCGAGCAGGCTCGCCTGCGCGCGGGTCAGCAGGGCCAGCATGGCTTCGGAGAAGTCCTCCCCCTGACGTCCCAGGAGCAGCAGGTCGATCTGCGACTCGCTGCGGGCCATCGGCATCCCCAGGAGGTGGTCGACGCCGAGACCGTCACGGCAGACCCGGTGCAGCGGGCTGCTCTCCCACGCGGCACCGCCGACCGCCCGCTGGGCGGTCGTGCACGCGGTGCGCCCGATGAGGAACCCGCCGAGGAACCGGTCTGGCGCGGCCGTGTGACGCACGTGGTGGCGCAGCAGCAGAGCCGCGCCGGCGTCGAGGTCCGGACCGGAGACCACGACCTCCCCATCGCGCAGACCGACGGAGAGCAGGACCGCCACCCCGGCTCCCACGTCGTCGCGCACGGACGCGACGAGGGCGTCCCGCGGTGACCGGTGGTCCGGCCCGCGGCGACCGCCCCGCCCCGACGAGCGGGTCGGGCGGAGGGTGACGAGGGAACGGATGCCGTCGGCGACGAGAAGGAGGGGATCAGCGGCTGACGCGGCCACGGACCCAGTATCGGCATCAGACCCGCTGTTGTCCGGCAGTTCGGGCAAACCGGGCACGGACCCCCCGTGGCGGGCATACCGGTGGTATCACCCTCACCAGATCGGCGCTCCTGCTTCGATGGGACATCCGACAGGAGGCAGCGATGGTCACCACGCCGCGCATGGGGGTCGCGAAGGGGATCGCGGTCAGCGTGGTGCTCGCCCTGCTCGTGGCGATGGGCGAGCTGAGCCGCCTGTCGGGGCAGGTCCTCGACAGGACGGGCCGGGCGTGGGCCTTCAACGCGCTCATGGGCCCGGGCCGCGCCCTCAGCATCGGGCCCGACGGCTGGACCGCCCGCTTCGTGGGGTACGGCGAGCAGCGTTGCGCCTGGCTCGCGGCTTTCGTCGTGCTCGACCTGGCGTTCATCGCCGTCTACGGGCTGCTCGTGCCCGCCTGGTTGCCGGCCCCGGAGGCGACCCTCGCCAGGACTCTGCGGGTGCTTGCCGGTGTCGACTTTTTCGAGGATGTCGGTGCCCTTCTCGCGACGCGCTCGTCGGAGGCGACGGCGACGTGGGTCGGCTCGGTGACCAGCGTCCTCACCACCCTGAAGTGGCTCGTCGTCGTCGTGCTCGTCGTGCTCCTCGTCCGCCGCCTGCTCCAGCCCGATGCCCGGGCCCAGATCGGTGGCTGGGCCCTCGCGGTCTACAAGCAGCGCTTCGGCGTGCTCGCGATCCTGCCCATCGGCGTCCTCAGCGTCCCGGCGGGCTCCGACCTGCTGGACCAGCTGCCGGACGTGCAGCGGCGGTGGGTGGAGGACGGCACCGGGCTCGCCCACGGCCTGGCCGCGGTGGTCGTCGTCGCCGTCGTCAGCGCGGGGGTGCTCGTCCTCGGCCGGATGCGGTCCGGCAGCCTCTGGCAGCGCACCCCGGCCGCGGTGGCCGCGGAGCAGCCGGCCGACCTCCGGCTGGGGTTCATCGTCCCGGGGGTCGTGCTCGTGGCGATGGTCGTCATCTACGCGCAGGGCGGCGGGCTGCCGTGGAGTATGCCGGGGCTGCAGCCGTGGCGGCTCGTCGCCTTCCTGGCCGTGCCCCTGGTCATCGTGCTCGTGTCCTGGTTCGTCCGGTGGCGCCTGGCCGCAGGCCCGACCGGCTGGTGGCACAAGCGCATTCACCAGCACTTCCAGGTGAAGCCGCATCGGATCCCGTCCGCCGACGAGAAGGCCAAGACCGTCGTCACCGGCGACGTCCTGGGCGCCGTCGCGGTCGTCATCGCGGCCCTGGGGCTGCTGAGGTCGTTCACGGCGGTGCTGGCCCTCGCCGCTGTCGACCTCGGCGGGTCGTGGCGCGCCGTCTGGCCGCTCGTCGTCGGTGCGGTGTTCGTCGTGCTGGCCTGGTTCGTCGCGCGAGGCGCCGCCGACCTCGTCACCGACGACGGGCTGGCCGGACAGGACCCGGCCGGCTGGTCGCTCTGGACCCGGTTCAAGGCCACGATGACCCCCACCGTCACGATCCCCGGCCGTCTCGGGCTGCGGCTGGGTCTGCTGGTGCTGGGCATCGCCCTCTTCTTCGTCGTCGGCCGGTTCGCCCAGCCGTTCGGGTCGGGGCTCGGCGTCATCGCCACCTCGCTGCTCGCCCTGCTGGCCGCCGCGCTGGTCGTGGGCGGGAGCGTCGTGCTGGTGCAGGACCAGAAGCCTCCGGAGATCTTCTGGTTCAAGGGGATCCGGCTGCGTTCGCTGCCGGTCACCGGCCTGCTGCTCCTGACCATCGCCGTCACGACCGGCCTCGGCAGCAACGTCGACATCCACGGGGTGCGTGGCCTCGAGACCGGTGCGGGCGCCCCCGTGGCGGTATCGACGCGGCCGACGATGAGCGACGCCGTCGGGCTCTGGTCGGCGGCCACCGAGGGCTGCGGGCACGTCGTCTCGGCCGGCGGCGTGACCTACCGGCTGCGCCCGATGTTCCTCTTCGGCGCGGAGGGCGGCGGGATCCGGGCGGCGTACTGGACGGCCGCGGGGCTCGACCTCTTCCGTGGGGCGGCCGTCCCGGCGACCGACGGGGTGGACTGGTCGCAGAAGCAGCCCGAGAACCGTTGCGCCCGGGGGCTGTTCGGAGGCGGCGCCAGTGGTGGCGCGGTCGGCCTGACCGTGGCCCGGTTCGCCGCCACCGGCCTGGCGCGGGACGCGGCCTACGCGATGGCGACCCCGAACGCCCTGGGCGCGGCGACCAGTGGGCTCTTCGTGCGCGACACGGCCTACAGCGCGACCGGGGTGCCGTTCTTCGGGTCGCCGGCCTTCGTCGCCGGGCGTGACCCGGCCGGTCTCACCTGGCTCGACCGGGCCGGCCTCATGGAGACCTCGTGGGAGCAGACGTCGGGGCTGTCGGTGCCCTTCCTCCCGGCCGACCCGACGTCCGGCGCCACCGCGGTCACCGGCGACCTCATCCTCAACTCCACCCGGGTCGCCGACGGCTGCCGGATGTGGGTCAGCCAGGTCGCGCTCGGCGCCGGAGACCAGACCACGTGCGACTTCGCCGCGACCCCAGCGGGGCACACCGTCGACCTGTTCGCGGCGTTGGGAGCCGGGGCGGCGGGCTCGGCGGCCGACGCCGACCACTGCCTCGGGCCGGTCTCCGCGGCGACGGGCACGATGCTCGCGTCGCGGTTCCCCTTCGTCACCCCGTCGGGGGTGGCCGGACCCTGCGTCCGGCAGTCGGAACAGCAGCTCGTCGACGGCGGCTACGTGGAGAACTCCGGCCTGGCCACCATCGTCGACCTCGCCCCGTCGTGGCTGACCGAGGTGCAGCGCAGGAACGCGGCGGCCCTGGCCGCGTCAGCCGGGCCCGGAGGGGTCAGCGGGTCGGCGTTCCCGGTCGACCTCATCGTGCCCGTGGTCATCTACTTCGACAACGGCACCGGCGGTGACCTCGTGGTCGACCCGAAGGCCCCGACATCGGAGCTGCTCGTGCCGTCGACGACGACGGGGCGCGCCAAGGCGGCGCTCATCGACACCCCGGCGTTGCTGCGCAACAGCGCTCGGCTCATTGCGTCGGCGAGCCTCTTCGGAGGCCCGACGCCCCCGCCGCCCGCGCTCGTGCAGCAGATCGACGGATGGCGGCCGAAGCCGGTGGTTGTGGTGCGCCAGTCGACGTTCCCGGCGGTGACCGCGCCGCTGGGTTGGGTCCTGTCGCAGGAGAGCATGGCGACGATGGACCGGGCGCTGGCGCAGCAGGCCGCCCAGGCCGACCCGGAGAGCGTCGACCCCCAGAACACGGTGGTCACCGTGGACGCGAACGGGTCGCTGCGGGACGCGATCCGCCTGGCCCGGCCGGACGGGCCCTAGACCAGCAGGGGCTCGAGCCAGTCGGCGATGTCCGGGAGAAGACGCCGGGCCTGCGTGAGCGCCTCGCCGTGGTCGAGGCCCGGCAGCTCACGGTAGGGCCGCCCGAGCCGGTCCATGGCGGCGCGATGGGCGGCGAGCCCGCCGAACGCGTCGAACAGCGGGTCGGCTCCGCCCCACCACGACCACACCGGGCATACCGGACCGGTCGCCAACGTGCCCGACGGCAGCGCGTCGACGAACTCCCAGAAGGCCAGGAGCGCCGCCGGGTCGAGGGCCTCCAGCGTCTCCGCCCACGCCACCGGGTCGCGCCGGCGCTCGGCCAGCTGCTGGCGCCGGCTCGCGGCGAGGCCGGCGTAGGACGCCGC
>JBDSYO010000336.1:0-4291 GCA_039925625.1 Lapillicoccus sp.
GGTCCTGTAACTTACAAGTCAATGACAAGTTCGCGGTTCGCCACCATCGCCCACGACCTGCGCGAGCGCATCGCGCTCGGGGAGTTCGGCGAGACGGGCGCCATGGACTCCGAGGCCCAGCTGGGCAGCCGGTACGCCGTCTCCCGGCCGACGGTGCGCCGCGCCCTGGAGACCCTGCGCGACGAGGGGCTGGTCGAGTCCCGCCACGGAGCCGGCTGGTTCGTCACCGGGGCGGCGTTCCACCAGCGGCTGGCCATCGGCAGCTTCCGGCACGCCGCCTCCGCCGTGGCCGAGGCCGGCAAGACCCTGGAGCGACGGGTGGTCGAGTTCGGCTACCGCCGCTCCCCCACCTCCCTGGCCGCCACCCTCGGGGTCGACGTCGACGCCGACGTGCTGCACGCCCGGTCGGTGCGCACCGTCGAGGGCGAGGGCCTCGACGTCGTGCGCGAGTGGGTCCCCGCCACCCTCGCCGGCGCCATCAGCCGCGACGCGGCGACCCGACCCGGCATCTGGGAGACGCTCACCCGCCAGGGCCACCGGATCAGCACCGTGCGCCAGGTCGTCACCGCGGGCCTCGCCAGCGACGCCGACGCCGACCTGCTGGGCGTGGCCGCCGGCGAGGCGCTCCTGCTCGTGCGGCGGGTCGCCACCGACGCCGGGGGCCGCGTCCTCGCGGTGTCCGACCACCGCTACCTCGCGCAGCGCTTCGCGCTCGAGGTCGAGTTCAACTCCGGGCCGGCCGGCAGCACCGTGCCGACCTCGGAGCCCACCGGCATCCATGCCGTCCCCACCCCGGCCCGGTCCGGGCATACCAAGGAGCACATCGCATGAAGGTCCTCGTCACCGGCGGCGCCGGGTTCATCGGCTCGAACTTCGTCCTGCGCACGCGCGCGACCCGCCCCGACTGGCAGCTCACCGTGCTCGACGCGCTGACGTATGCGGGCAACCGTGCCTCGCTCGCGCCGGTCGAGGACGAGATCGTCTTCGTCGAAGGGTCGGTCGCCGACGCCGACCTGGTCGACCGGCTCGTCGCCGACACCAATGTCGTCGTCCACTTCGCCGCCGAGTCGCACAACGACAACAGCCTCGACGACCCGTGGCCGTTCATGGAGGCCAACATCATCGGCACGTTCCGCCTGCTGGAAGCGGTGCGCCGGCACGGCAAGCGGATCCACCACATCTCCACTGACGAGGTCTACGGGGATCTGGAGCTCGACGACCCGGAGCGCTTCTCCGAGTCGACCCCCGTCAACCCGTCGAGCCCCTACTCGGCGTCCAAGGCGAGCGCCGACCTCCTCGTGCGGGCCTGGATCCGCTCCTTCAAGATCGACGCCACCCTGTCGAACTGCTCCAACAACTACGGCCCGCGTCAGCACGTCGAGAAGTTCATCCCGCGGCAGATCACCGGCATCCTCGAGGGCGTCAAGCCCAAGCTCTACGGCGCCGGTGCCAACGTGCGCGACTGGATCCACGTCGACGACCACAACGATGCCGTCGTGGCCATCATCGAGCAGGGCCGGCTCGGCGAGACCTACCTCATCGGGGCCGACGGCGAGATGAACAACCGCGACATCATCGCCCTCATCCTCGAGCTGACCGGCAAGCCGGCCGACTGGTTCGAGCACGTCAACGACCGGCCGGGCCACGACCTGCGCTACGCCATCGACTCGAGCAAGCTGCGCGCGGAGACGACGTGGCGCCCGAGGTACCAGGACATCCGGGCCGGCCTCACGCAGACCATCGAGTGGTACCGCGACAACGAGGCCTGGTGGAAGGGCGCCAAGGCCGAGACCGAGAAGGTCTACGAGCGCCTCGGCCGCTGACCCTCCGCGGGGGGGCGCTCCGGCAGGGTGGGCATCGCCGTGACCGCCTCCTCGTTGTCGAGGCCGGTGACCTCGAGGAGGTCGACGACGAGCGAGCGGATCTGCACCAGCAGCACGTCGATGCTGATGGTGCCGCGCGGCAGCCGAGCCGTCGACTCGCCGACGGCGGCGATGCCGGCGCGGGCCATCGCGGCGGGCGCGTTCTCGGCCAGCACCCGGGCCATGATGTCGGTGGCGTCGGCGAGGTCGTCGAGGACGCGGGCGTAGGCCGGGGGCACGTTGAGGTGCCGGTTGGCCGTGACGGCGACCCGTCGACAGAGCACCCGGGTGCTGCGCATCGCCCGGTCGAGGGGGTCGACCAGGTCGGCCACCGTGCGCACGCTGTCGCGGTCGACGCGCCGGAACGGTGACGACGCGATGACGGCCAGCCCCTCGTCGGCGGCGGCTCGCAGCTCGCGCAGGGGGACGTCGGTGGCCCGGGCGGAGGCCAGCACCCGGGCGGCCCGCTCGACGTCGGCGTCGCGCAGGCACTGCGCCGCGTCGCGGACCAGGTCGGCGATGGTGCCCACGACGATGGCCGCCTGGGTGCGCGGGCGGCGCAACGGGGCGGCGGGCACCACCGCGGCCGCGAGCAGAGCGACCATGCCCCCGATGACGGCGTCGAGCCAACGGGTCAGGCCCGCGCCGGGGGTCGCCACCAGGGCCACGACGAAGATCGACTGCACGACGGCCTGCATGACCAGCAGCCCCCCGGCGTCGACGAGCAGCGCCACCGACATCGCGCAGGCGACGATGACGCCGATCTGGATCGCGCCGCTGCCGAAGAGGCTGAGGAAGACGTCCGCGACGGCCACCCCGACGGCGACACCCACGGTGATCTCGGCCACCTTGCGCAGCCGTTGGGCGTAGCTCGTGCCCAGGGCGACGACGGCGACGATGGGCGCGAAGACCGGCGCGGTGTGGTGGAAGACGTTGGCCGCGAGGAACCAGGCGAGAGCAGCGGCGACCGCACACTGGCCGATGTGCCAGCTCTTGCTGCGCACGCGGCGCACCCGGGCCCGCGCCGAGACCCTGCTGCGCGCCCACGCCCGGTCCATGAGGGCGTTGACGCGCCGTTCCGCGGACTCCTGGGCGTTCGCGGGCGGGGTGGTCATGCCGCCGATCCTCCCACCCCACCGCGTGGCGACTGCGCCGTCAGGCGACCGCCGGTAGCCGCTTCATCCCGTTGAACAGGTCGATGTTGAGGTACGCGGGCTCACCGACCTCGAGGTGCGGCAGCTGGGTGAGGACCTGCGAGAAGATCGCCCGCAGCTGAGTTTTCGCGATGCCGTTGCCGAGGCAGTAGTGCACCCCTCCTCCCCCGAACCCGACGTGCGGGCGCCGGGGGCGGGTGAGGTCGAACCGGCCGGGCTCGTCCCAGACCGACTCGTCGCGGTTGCCGGAGCAGTAGAAGAGCACCACCTGGTCGCCGGCACGGATGTGCTGGCCACCGAGCTCGGTGTCCTGCGTGGCGTTCCGGGCGAAATGGATGACGGTGGCGGCGTGCCGGAGGAACTCCTCGACGGACGGGCCGATGCGCCCCGCGAAGTCCTCGGCCAGCCAGGCCCGCTGGTCGGGGTGCTGCCACAGGGACCGCACCGTGTGGCTGGTGGTCTGCTTCGTCGTGTCGTTCCCCGCGATGCTCAACAGCAACATGATCGAGCCCAGCTCGGCGTGGCTGAGGGGCTGCCCGTCGAACTCCGCCTCCGCAAGGGCGGTCGCCAGGTCGTCCGACGGCCTTCGCCGCCGGTGTTCGACGAGGTCGACGCCGATCTGCTGCAGGGCAGCCATGTTGTCGCGCACGAAGTCCAGCGGTGAGACTCCCGGGGGAAGGACGTCGGGGTCGTGCGATCCCACGGTGTTGTTGCCGGCCCGGGCGAACGGCTCGACGAGGCTCTCCGGGACGCCGAGCAGGTCGGCGACGGTCAGCATCGGCAGCGGTGAGGACAGGTCGCGGACGACGTCGAACTCGCCCGCGCCGACGAGGCCCCTGACGATCTGCTCGGCGCGGGCGTTGATCTGGTCCGTGAGCCGGGCCACCGACCTGGGAGTGAAGGCCTTGCTCATGACCTGCCGGTAGCGGGTGTGCTCCGGTGGGTCCATGAGGATGAACGTCGGGCCCGGCCGGTACGCCGGGTGCTGGGCCCGCATGAGGATGCCGCCGCTGTCGAGGGACGAGCTGTAGAGCTCGTGATGGTGGCTGGCCGTGGTGATGTCGTCGTGAGACACGACGGCCCAGAACCCCTCTCGCCAGTACTCCCGCGGCACCTCCGGCGTGTCCCGGGGCGGGTGCCAGCTCACGGGGGCCGTACGGCGCAACCGGGCGAACGTCTGGTCCCGGACGTCGAAAGGCTGCGCCCAGAACTCGCTGGAGCTGAGGTCCTCGTCGCTGAACGGGCGGTCCACGACGAGCGGCTCGGGTGCGGCGG
>JBDSYO010000337.1:0-2575 GCA_039925625.1 Lapillicoccus sp.
GACATGAACCAGGTGTCCGCTCTCGCGTAGGCCTGGTTGACGTAGGCCGTCTCCTCCTCACCCCAAGCGAAGGGCTCCCAGAACTGCCCGTCCGCGGTGCTGATCCGGCCGTCGAGCGTGGTCTGCATGACGACGATGACGTTGCGCATGAGTGTTCCTCTCGTGTGGAGTGCGGTTCAACCGATCGCGAGTGTCGCGACGGCCAGGGTGCAGATGCCGATACCGCACCACTGACCGCCGACCAGGCGCTCACCCAGGACGGTCGACGCGAGCAGGACGGTCACCGCGGGGTAGAGCGAGGCCAGCACGGCGGCCACGCCGAGGTCCGCGGCGTGGGTGGCCAGGAGGAACGCCAACGTCCCGGCGGAGCCGAGCCCTCCGGACGCGGCGCCCCAGGGCAGCGCGCTCGGACGCGGGCGCCACTCCTGGCCGAGCGCAGCGGCCGCGATGACCGTTGCGGCCGCTCCGAAGAGCTGGTTCGCGGCCAACGGCAGGAGACCCGCGTCGCTGGACACCTGCCCGAGCGCGATGAACAGCACACCGAAGCCGGCCCCCGCGGCGCCGCCGTCGACGAGCGCACCTCGCGTGCCCGCGGTCGACACCGTGGACCCCCGGGAGACGAGCCAGATCCCGGGGAGGGCGATGAGGACGCCCACCCAGGCGAGCCACGTCGGCCGTTCGCCGAGGGCGACCCCGACCAGGACCGGGAGCACTGCGGCGCCGACCGCGGAGACGGGAGCGACGAGTCCCATCCGCCCACGGGAGAGACCTCGGAACAGGAAGATGCTCCCCGTCGCCGACCCAGCGCCGGCGAGCAGTGCCCAGGCGAAGTCCGAGGCCCGCGGGTCAGCGGGCGCGAGGAGGCCGCAGGCCACCATCAACGCTGCGCCGCACACCTGGCCGACCGACACCACCGCCCACGGGGAGTGCCGCCGCGAGCCCGTCCCACCCACGAAGTCGGAGGCGCCGTAGGCGCACGCCGCGATGAGTGCCAACACGAGTCCGGTGCCCATTAGTCGATCGTCACCGCCGGGCGGTCTGCTCGGAAGATCCACTCGGCGCGCAAACCAGTGGACCATTTGGTTGACTGGTCCGATGTCCACCGACTGGAGCCGCGCTGCTCCGGAGCTGATGATCCGGTTGGACCGCACCGGCGCCGCCCTCGCCCTGCAGATCCAGGAGCACCTGCGCGTCGCCATCCGCGAGGGTCGTCTGGTCGCCGAAGAGCGGCTGCCGTCCACCCGAGGGCTGGCCGACCAGCTCGGGGTCTCCCGCGGCACCGTGGTCGAGGTCTACGAGCAGCTGGTCGCGGAGGGCTACCTCGACTCCGCCGTCGGCTCGGGCACGCGCGTAGCGAAGATCCCCGGCGCAGAGCGCCCACGAACCCAGGGCACCCAGGGAACCCAGCGCACCCAGGGAACCCCAGCGGCGCCGGGGCCGAAGCCCGCGATCGACTTCGAGTACGGCATCCCCGATCTCGGGTCGGTCCCCCTGCGCGACTGGGTCTGGGCCATGGGTGAGGCGACCAGGACGCTGCCGACCGACGGACTGGGAGACGAGGAACCGGCCGGCCTGCGACACCTGCGGGACGTCGTGTCGGCCTACCACCGTCGCGTACGAGCCGGATGCGCGACCGCTGACGACACCGTCGTGGTCGGCGGCTTCCGCCAGGGTCTGGCCTTCACCTTCGCAACCCTCGCCCGGTCGGGGATCGACGTCGTCGGCCTGGAGGACCCCGGCCCGCGCGAGCATGACGTCATCGCCCGGCGCGCGGGTCTGTCGGTCGTGCCGGTCCCGGTCGACGCCGAGGGCCTGGACGTAGCCGCGCTCCGGGCGACGCCGGCCCGGGCCGTCCTGGTCACGCCGGCCCACCAGTGCCCCACCGGGGTGGCTCTCAGCCCGGCCCGCCGTCACGAGCTGGTTGTCTGGGCCGACGAGGTCGACGGCGTGATCATCGAGGACGACTACGACGCGGAGTTCCGCTACGACCGGCAGGCCGTCGGATCCCTGCAAGGACTGGATCCCGAGCGGGTGTTCGCCCTCGGTTCCGTCAGCAAGACGATCGCGCCCGCGATCCGGATCGGCTGGGTCCTCGCCCCGCCCCGCTTCCTGGCCGCGCTCACGAGGGAGAAGCAGCTGAGCAGTCGGGGTGCACCTGGGCTCGACCAGGAGGCGCTCGCCCTGCTCATCGAGTCCGGGCGCTTCGACCGCCATCTGCGACGGGTCCGTGCCCTCTACCGCGCCCGCCGCGACACCCTGGCCGCGGAGGTCGCCGCCGTCTTCGGCCCCGACCGCCTCCAAGGACTCGCCGCAGGGTGCCACACCGTGCTCCTCCTACCTCTCGACGTCGACGAGGACGCCGTCGTGGAGGCGGCGCGAGCCCAGGGAGTCGGCGTCACCGGCCTGGGGGAGTACCGCCTCACGCATACGCCCGCCGACCCCGCACTGCTCCTCGCCTTCGGCAACCTCTCCGAGCATCAGCTCGTCCGCGGCGTCCACGCCATCGCCGAAGCCATCCGGCGCTCCGGCGGGTCCGTCAGGTGACCTGACTGGCGTGCAGCCCGAGCAGGGTCAT
>JBDSYO010000338.1:0-4217 GCA_039925625.1 Lapillicoccus sp.
GAGATCGGCTGGACGGCGTCCGTGCGCCGCACCGTCGGCGGGGCCAGGGTCGAGGAGGGCGTGCTCGCGGGGACCCAGATCGGCCGGTTCCTCGGGATCGACCCCGAGGGCAAGCGGGTGGTCGCCAACCTGCGCGCGTCCGCGTCGCTGGCCCCGGGCGGTGGCCTCGACACCCTTTCGGTCTGGGGGAGCCGGGAGGCCGTGGAGGGTCAGATCGGCGGAGCGGTCGGCGCCGCGGGGATGGCCGACACCCTCGTCGCGGCGGCGCGCGAGCGGCTCTCCGGAGGCGTCCGCGAGTACACCCCGGAGGAGGTCGCCGCCTTCCCGCTGCCCACCGTGCCTGCCGGTATGCGTGTGGTCAGCGTCCCGACGCCCGGCCGGGCCACCCGGCCCGCGGTCGCGGTCGGTACTCATGGGGGCGGCTCCACCCGTCAGGTGCTGCTGTGGGGAGGCGGGGCGCTCGCGCTGCTGGCCCTGCTCGTCGGCGTGGTGCAGGTGACCCTGCGGCTGTTGCCGGGAGCCGACGCGGTGGCCGGGTCGATCGCGGTGTCGGTCGTCACGCCGACCGCCCGGGCGACGTCGATCGCGACGATCCCCCCCATCGTCAGGCAGGGCGTGCAGCAGGGGGTCGCCAGCCTGGGTGGGGTCTCCGGGCCGTTCGCCCCGGGCACCATTCTCACGAGCAGCACGAACGCCGGGCTCGCCCCGATCGGGCCGAACGTGCAGTTCGACTACGACTCGTTCGTGATCCAGCCGCAGGCACAGGCCGACATCGAGGCGCTCGCCACGGCGATCATCACCCGGGGGCTCAGCGGGGCGATCTACATCCACGGCTACACCGACAACCTTGGCTCGCCCGAGCATGGGGTCCAGCTCTCCGGTGACCGCGCCAACGCCGTGGCCAAGCTGCTCCAGGACCGGTTGCGCGGCCAGCCGGTGAGGCTCGTCATCGCGGGCTACGGCGAGGAGGACCCCATCGCCGACAACAGCACGCCGCAGGGCCAGACCCTGAACCGACGGGTCATGGTGCTCTACAAGCCGACCGGCTGATCACCAGCCGCGGTCGCGCCACTCCTCCAGGTGGGGGCGCTCGGCCCCGAGCGTGGTGTCACTGCCGTGGCCGGGGTACACCCAGGTCTCGTCGTCGTAGACGTCGAACACCCGCCGGGTCACGTCGCGGTAGAGGTCCGTGAAGCTCTGGCCGGGGTTCTTAGTGTTGCCGACGCCGCCCGGGAAGAGGGAGTCGCCGCTCCACAGGTGGGTGCGGCCGTGCGGGTCGTCCTCGTCGCGGTAGACCAGGGCCACCGAACCCGGGGTATGCCCGCGCAGGCCGACGACGTCGAGGGTCACCTCGCCGAACGTGACGGTGTCACCGTGCTCGAGCCGGTCGTCGACCGTCACCGGCAGCGCGTCGGCGTCGTCCGCCCCGGCGGCGGTCCGAGCGCCCGTCGCCGTAGTGAGGGCCACCAGCGCGCCCACATGGTCGTGGTGCTGGTGCGTCGTGACGATGACGTCGGCGCGTCCGGTGCCCTCGGTCAGGAGCCGGGTCAGCCGAGGCGCGTCGTCGGCGGCGTCGACGAGCAGCTGGGCGCCGGTGGCCCGGCAGGTGAGTAGGTAGGCGTTGTTGTCCATCGCGGACACGCTGGCCTTGCGGATGGTCAGGCGGGGGAGCTCGCGGACGTCGCTGGCCCCACCGCTGGTGACGTCTCCCGTATAGGAGTCAGCGGCCGGGTGGGTCTCCGAAGGGGTCACGTCGGTCACGTCAGCCTCCGAAGGGCAGGGTCGGCAGGTCACCGACGAGGCCGGTCGTCTGTGCGCGGGCCAGCCAGCCGAGGACCGCTGCACGGCTCCCCGACACGGTCGGCTTCCCGTCGCCGATCGACCAGGCGTCGCCCTCGTCGGTGCGGATCGTCATCGACGGCGTCTCGGGGTTGGCCCGCAGACGGCGCACCTGGTCCTCGACGAACGCCAGGACGAGGTCGCCCTCGACATCGGCGAAGGCGAACCCCGCGTCGAGGTCGACATGGTGGTAGACGACCTCCCGCAGCCGCATGAACGGCAGGAACCGGGCCCGCACGGAGGTGTTGTTGCGAGCGGCGAGCTTGACGTCGGCCACCTCGTCGGTCAGCCCGTCGGCGCCGGCCCGGAAGCGCGCCGCACCCGCCTCCAGGTCGGACACCTGCACGGCAAGGGGCCGGCGGGCGCCGGCCTCGATGTCGGCGTCACGGGACTCGGGGCTGGCGTACATCGGCGTCGACGCCCCGGTCGTCGCGTTGGTGACGAGGTTGAGCAGCGCGTCGGCGTTGCGGGCGACGTGGCTGAGGACGTGCCCCCGGGTCCAGCCAGCGCAGAGGCTGGGGGCCTCGACCGAAGCGGGGTCGAGGGCGCGGACGGTGGCCAGGAACCGCTCGGTGTGCCGGTCGACGGCGTCGAGGTCGGCCCGGATGTCGTTCGGAGGCGGTGCCGTGGGGTCGCTCATGTCCTCACCGTAGTGAACCCCGACAGGGCCTGCGCGGCGCCGATGAGGGTGAGGTGCGAGAAGGCCTGCGGGAAGTTGCCGACCATCTGGTCGTGCGTCGTGTCGTACTCCTCCGACAGCAGCCCCACGTCGTTGACCAGCCCGACGAGGCGGTCCATCAGCTCCGTGGCCCGGCCGCGCTGCCCGGCCAGGGCCAGGGCCCGCACGAGCCAGAAGGAGCAGGCGAGGAAGGGATGCTCGGTGCCAGGAAGCCCGTCCACGCCGCTCGTCGTGCGGTAGCGCAGCAGCAGCCCGTCGTGCATGAGGTCGCGCTCGACGGCGGCGATGGTGCCGAGCACCCGGGGGTCGTCGGGCGGGAGGAACCCGCAGATCGGGATGAGCAGCAGCGAGGCGTCGACCTCCCTCGTGTCGTAGTGCTGGGTGAAGGTGTTCCGCTCGGCGTCGAAGCCCTTCTCGAGCACCTCCTGCTTCACCGCGTCACGCACTGACCGCCACCGCTCGACCGGCCCGGGCAGCCCGTGCCGCTCGACCCCCTGGACGGCTCGGTCGAAGGCGGCCCAGATCATGACCCTCGAGTGCGTGAAGTGCCGCAGCGGCCCGCGGATCTCCCACAGGCCGTTGTCGGGCTCCTGCCAGTGCGCGGCCAGCCCGTCGACCAGGGCGCGCTGGATGTTCCAGGACCGTCGCGACTCGGTGAGCCCGTGGTCGCGCCCGTCGGACAGGGCCATCATCAC
The DNA here is from genome assembly GCA_039925625.1 of Lapillicoccus sp. Taxonomy (GTDB): domain Bacteria; phylum Actinomycetota; class Actinomycetes; order Actinomycetales; family Dermatophilaceae; genus Lapillicoccus. Next base: position 3,214 of record JBDSYO010000338.1, read on the forward strand.
CTCGCCGAGCACGTCGGTCTGCCGTTGGTCGACGGCCCCGTTGCCCACGCGGACCGGGCGCGAGCCGGCATACCCAGGCAGGTGGGCCAGCTCGCGCTCCGGCAGCTCGCGGGCGCCGTCGACGGCATACATGATCTGCAGGTCCTCGGGGTCGCCCGCGACCGCGCGGATGAGCCACTCGCGCCACAGCTGGGTCTCCTCGACGAAGCCGGACCTCATCAGCGCTTCGAGGGTCAGGGAGGCGTCGCGCAGCCAGCAGTACCGGTAGTCCCAGTTGCGCTCGCCTCCGAGGTCCTCGGGGAGGCTCGTGGTGGGAGCGGCGACGATCCCGCCCGTCTCCGCGTGGGTGAGCAGCCGCAGGACCAGCAGGGAGCGCACGACGACGTCCCGGTAGGGCCCGGCCCCGTTGAACCGGTCGGCCCACTCCTGCCAATGGCGCCGGGTGGCCCCGACGCTGCCCTCCTGGTCGAGCGGTGTGGGGACCGGCAGGTAGGAGGGGGACCAGGTCGTCGAGAAGCTCAGCCGGTCACCCGCCACGACGTCGAACGTGTCGACGTGTCGCCCGTCTGCGGCGTGGGGGAGGCGGGTGCCGCGCAGCACGAGCATGTCCGGGCCGGCGACCGCCGTGATGACGTGGTCGTCGGGTCCGCCCGGCCCGTCGTTGCGGTTCACCCAGGGGATGACGTCGCCGTACCCGAGCCGGACGACCCACTCGTGCCGCAGCCGAACCGTGCCACTGACCCCCTCCACGACGCGGATGATGTCGGCCCGGTCGTCCGAGGTCGGCATGAGGTCGATGACCCGGACCAGGCCCGTGTCGGTCTCGTGCGTGGTCTCGAGCACGAAGGTGTCGCCCAGGTAGCGGCGGGTCGACCGTGCCTCACCCTCCGGTCCGATCAGCCAGCGGCCGTGGTCAGGGGTGCCGAGCAGCGCGGTGAAGCAGGAGGGCGAGTCGAAGCGGGGGAGGCACAGCCAGTCGACCGACCCGGCCCGGCTGACCAGCG
>JBDSYO010000339.1:0-5713 GCA_039925625.1 Lapillicoccus sp.
CCGCTACGAGTCGACGATCCTCGAGGGCGTCTTCGACTCCGGCGACGAGATCCTCCTCTCGGAGCTGAAGTACAAGTTCGCCACCACCCTCAAGCGCGCCGTGAGCGAGATGTACGACGAGGTCGTCGAGCGCGGCTGGTTCCGCAAGTCGCCGCAGCGGGCCCGGGCCGGGTGGGAGGCCCTCGGCTTCCTGCTCATCGGGGCCGGCGTCGTCTGCGGCTTCTTCCTCGGCGCGGCGACCATCGGCATCGACCGCACCGGGGGCTTCGGCATCGGGCTGCCGTCGGGCTTCGTCCTCGGCATCGGCCTCGTCGTCGCCGGCATCATCTTCCGCGTCTTCGGCCGGCGGATGGCGGCCAAGACCGCTGAGGGCTCCGCCGTCTACGCCCAGTCCCTCGGCTTCCGGGAGTACCTCGTCACGGCGGAGGCCAGCCAGATCCGCTTCGAGGAGGCCTCGGCGATCTTCAGCCGCTACCTCCCGTACGCCATCGTCTTCGGTGTCGCGGACCGGTGGGCCGGCACCTTCCAGAAGGTCGCAGAGGCCGCCCAGGCCGCCGGCCAGCCGTTGCTCATGCCGGCCTGGTACCTCTACAACGGCGCGATGTTCCCCAACTTCACCGGCATCGCCGACGGCGCCGGCAGCTTCGCCTCCAGCGCGGGCGGCACGTTCGCGGCCACGGCGAGCTCGGGCTCGTCCGGCGGGTCGGGCTTCTCCGGCGGCGGCGGGTTCAGCGGCGGCGGTGTCGGCGGGTCGAGCAGCGGCTCCTGGTGACGACGGCGCGTCCACCACACGACCACGCCACACGGCTGTAACACGGGACCGGCCACACTGGCCGTTATGACGGCGCAGGAGACCACCGGGGCAGACGGACGCACCGAGGCGGCGGCCGGCTCCGGCCGCCGGTCGCTCGACGTGGCCCGGTTCGCCGGCGGCGTGGCGTCCGACCAGCACCACACCGCCCTGCGGGCGTCTGTCCGCCAGCTGGGCTCGCTGCTCGGCGAGGCCCTGACCCGGCACGAGGGGCCTGAGCTTCTAGCCCTCGTCGAGAAGGTACGCGCGGTGGCGCGCGAGCCCGGCGACGAGGGCCTGCACCGGCTGCTGGCCGACGTCGACGACGCCACGGCGGTGGTGCTCGCCCGCGCCTTCACCGCCTACTTCCAGCTCGTCAACGTCACCGAGCAGCTGCACCGCTACCAGGAGCTGACCACCGGCGAGGAGGGTCCGCTCGAGGGCACCGTCCGGCGGATCGGCGAGGCTCTGCAGGACGGGTCCGTCGACCGCACGCTCGTGGAGAGCGTCCTGTCGCGGGTGGAGTACCGGCCGGTGTTCACCGCGCACCCCACCGAGGCGACGCGGCGTACCGTCCTCACCCTGCTGCGCAAGATCGCCGACGTCGTCGACGCCGCCGAGGACCCCCGCCGTTCGAGCCTCACCTCCTCGCCGGCCGCACAGCGCGAGCGGCGCCTGGCCGAGCTCGTCGACCTGCTCTGGCAGACCGACGAGCTGCGGATCGTGCGCCCCCAGCCGACCGACGAGGCGCGCACCGCGACGTACTACCTGCGCTCGCTCGCCGCCAACGTCGTCCCTGTCCTGCTCGACGAGCTCGACCGGCAGCTGGCGACGATCGGCGTCACCCTGCCCCTCGACGCCCGGCCCCTGCGGTTCGGTACGTGGGCCGGCGGCGACCGAGACGGCAACCCCAACGTCACCCCCGCGGTCACCCTCGACGTCCTCAGCCTCCAGCACCTGGCCGGGCTGCGCGTCCTCATCGACCAGGTGGAGGACCTGCTCACCGAGGCGTCGGCCTCCACCCGGGTCGTCGAGGTCACCGACGCGCTCAGCGCCAGCCTGGCCGCCGATGCCGAGGCGCTGCCGATCACGTATGCCGCGGTGCGTCGGCTCAACGCCGAGGAGCCCTACCGGCTCAAGCTCTCGTTCGTGCGGGTGCGGTTGCAGCGCACCCGGGACCGGCTCGCGGCGGGCACCGCGCACGAGCCCGGCCGCGACTACCGGCACCTCGACGACCTCCTGGCCGACCTCGTCCTGATCCGCGACTCGATGCTCGCCAACGGCGACCGGCTGACCGCTGACGGCGCAATCCTGCGGCTCATCCGCACGGCCACGGCCCTCGGGCTCGGGCTGGCCACCCTCGACATCCGCGAGCACAGCGAGCGCCACCACGCCGCCCTGGCCGCCCTGGTCGACCGGGTCGGCGAGCTCGAGAGGCCCTATGCCGACCTCGACCGGCCGGGCCGGATCGCCTACCTCTCCCAGGAGATGACCAGTCGGCGGCCGCTCGTGGGCGCCGTGCGCGGCGACCTCGGCTCGGCGACCACCCAGATCCTCGACATCTTCGACGCCATCCGCACGGCCCTCGACACCTACGGGCGGGACGCGGTCGAGACCTACATCGTCTCCATGACCCACGACGTCGACGACCTGTTCGCCGTCGTCGTCCTGGCCCGCGAGGCCGGGCTCGTCGACACCGGCAGCACCGACACGCCCGCGGTGGCGCGGATCGGGTTCGCCCCGCTCTTCGAGACGGTGGCCGAGCTCGAGTCGGCCGGCCCCCTGCTCGAGGCGCTGCTGGGCGACGCCTCCTACCGCCGGGTCGTGGCGGCGCGGGGCGACGTGCAGGAGATCATGCTGGGCTACTCCGACTCCTCCAAGGACGCCGGGATCGCCGCCTCGCAGTGGCAGATCCACCGGGCCCAGCGCGCGCTGCGCGACATCGCCCGCCAGCACGGCGTCGTCCTGCGGCTCTTCCACGGCCGCGGCGGCTCGGTCGGGCGCGGTGGAGGCCCCACCGCGGAGGCCATCCTGTCCCAGCCCGACGGCAGCCTCGACGGACCGATCAAGATCACCGAGCAGGGGGAGGTGCTGTCCGACAAGTACACGCTGCCGAAGCTCGGCCTGCTCAACCTCGAGAGCGCCCTCGCCGCCGTCGTCGAGGCGTCGATCCTGCACCGCACCCCGCTGCTCGCCTCGGAGGTCCTGGTCGAGTGGGACCAGGCGATGGACCGCGTCGCGTCGGCGGGCCAGGACGCCTACCGCGCCCTGGTGCGCGATCCGGCGCTCGTGCCGTTCTTCGTCGCCGCGACCCCGGTCGACGAGCTGGGCAAGCTCAACATCGGGTCCCGGCCGGCCAAGCGACCCGGCGGCACCGGCGGCCTGGACGACCTGCGGGCCATCCCGTGGGTGTTCGGGTGGACGCAGTCGCGGATCATCCTGCCCGGCTGGTACGGCGTCGGCAGCGGGCTGGCCGCCGCCCGTGAGGACGGGCAGGGGGAGACGCTCGCGGAGATGTACCGCACCTGGCCCTTCTTCCGCACCTTCCTCTCCAACGTGCAGATGACACTGGCCAAGACCGACCTCGACATCGCGGCGCGCTACGTGCGCACCCTGGTGACCGACGACGACGCCGGGCTCTTCGACCGGATCCGGGCCGAGCACGCCCGCACCGTCGCCGAGGTGCTGGCCGTCACCGGGCAACGGGAGCTGCTGGAGTCGGCCCCGGTGCTGCGTCGCACGCTGGAGCTGCGTGACTCCTACCTCGCCCCGCTCCACGCCCTCCAGTCGACCCTCCTCGCCCGGGTGCGGGACGTACCGGAGGGCCAGGAGCCGGACCCCGACCTGCAGCGCGCGCTCCTGCTGACCGTCAACGGCATCGCGGCCGGGCTACGCAACACCGGCTGACCGGGGGATGTCCCCGGGCGTGCCTAGACTCGCCCGCGATGACCTCCCTCCCCGCCGACCGCCCCGACAGCGCTGACGAGCTCGCTGACGAGCTCGCCCGCGCCCAGCGGCATACGGTGCGCACCCTGGTGACGACCCAGGCGATCGGGGGTGTCGGGCTCAGCTCGGCCATCGCGGTGGCCGCCCTGCTCGCCAAGGACGTGACCGGCTCGGAGTCGCTGTCCGGCCTCGCCCAGACCGCCCAGGTGCTCGGCGCCGCCGTCAGCGCCGCGCTGCTGGCGGGCTACATGGCCCAACGCGGCCGGCGCCCCGGGCTCACCCTCGGCTACCTCGTCGGTGCCCTGGGGGCCGGCCTCTGCATCGTGGCGGGCACGGTGCGCTCCTTCCCCGTGCTCCTCGTGGGGGCGGTGCTCCTCGGCGCGGTCACGGCGGCCAACCAGCAGACCCGGTACGCCGCCACCGACCTCGCCGTAGCGGCCCGCCGCGGGCGCGACCTGAGCACCGTCGTGTGGTCGACGACGATCGGCTCGGTGCTCGGCCCCAACCTCACCGGCCCCGGTGGGGTCGTCGCCGGGTGGCTGCACCTGCCCAGCCGCACCGGCCCGTTCGTCATCAGCCTCGTGACCCTCGTGGTGACCGCCGTGGTCATGGCCGTGCGGCTGCGGCCCGACCCGCTCCTGCTGGCGCGGGCGGCACGGCGGCGCGACCTCGCGGGCGACGGGGCGGCGGAGCGGACGACCGACCTGCGCACCGCGTGGCGGGTCGTGCGGCATACGCCCCTTGTCCTCGCCGCGGCCCTCGGCCTCGGGCTGACCCACGCCGTCATGGTCTCGGTCATGGTCATGACGCCGATCCACATGGACCACGGCGGAGCGAGCCTCGAGGTCATCGGCCTGGTCATCAGTGCCCACGTGCTCGGGATGTATGCCGTGTCACCGTTGGTCGGCCGGCTCGTCGACCGCTGCGGGAGCCCACTGGTCCTGGGGATGGGCGGGCTCATCCTGCTCTCGGCCCTCGTCCTCGCCGGTCTGTCGGCGCCCGGGGCCAGCCCCGGGCTCGGCGTCGGGCTGTTCCTGCTCGGCCTCGGCTGGTCGTTCGGCAGCGTCGGCTCGTCGACCCTGCTCACCGCCGCCACGCCGGCGGTGCACCGACCCCGGGTGCAGGGCCTGGTCGACATGACGACCGGGTTCACCGCGGCGGCGTGCGGCGCGGTGGCCGGCGTCGTCGTGGGCTCGTTCGGCTACTCCTGGCTCAACGTCGGCGCGGCCGTCCTCGCGTTCGCGGTCGTCCTCGTGGCCATCGGGGCCGGGCGCCGAGCGTCAGAGTCGGACGAGCATCTTGCCGGTGTTGCCGCCGGTCAGGAGTGAGCGGAACGCCTCGAAGGCGTGGTCGATCCCGTCGACCACGGTCTCGCGCCACGCGATCCGCCCCTCATGCAGCCAACCGCCCACCTCGCGCTCGAACTCCGGCCGCAGGTCGCCGTGGTCGACGACGATGAAGCCGCGCAGGGTCAGCCGCTTCCCGACGACCATCGCGAGATTGCGCGGCGCCGCGGGCGCCTTGGTGTCGTTGTACTGGGCGACGGCTCCGCAGAGGGCCGCGCGGCCGTTCTGGCGCAGCGACCCGATGGCTGCTTCGAGGTGGTCCCCTCCCACGTTGTCGAAGTAGACGTCGACGCCCTCGGGCGCGGCCCGTCGCAGGCCGGCCGCGATCGGGGTGGCCCGGTAGTCGACGGCCTGGTCGAAGCCCGCCTCCTCGAGCAGCCAGCGCACCTTCTCCGGGCCTCCGGCGCTGCCGACGACGAGCGACGCCCCCTTGAGCCGGGCGATCTGCCCGGCCAGCGAACCCACCGCCCCCGCGGCGGCCGACACGAACACCCGGTCGCCCTCCTCGAACGCCGCGATCCGCAGCAGACCCGCGTACGCCGTGAGCCCGGGCATCCCGAGCACCCCGAGGTAGGCCTGCTCACCCGCCTGCTCGGCGTCGACGACCCGCGTCTGGCGGCCCGTGAGCACC
>JBDSYO010000340.1:0-7611 GCA_039925625.1 Lapillicoccus sp.
CCATGGCGCTCCGCGAGCGGGATGACCTCCACCCCACCCGGCTCGACGGCGACCACGCGGTCGCCGTACTGGTGCTGCAGGGCCTCGACGGACGGGTCGGTGAGCGTCATGGCGCCAGAGACTGCCACGGTCGTGTTTCCCGCGCGTGAACAGCGTCTCGCGGATCGGACGGCCGTCAGCCGAGACCGCCCCAGCCTGCGCGCATCGAGCGCTGGCAGAGTATGCCGCGTGAGCCCACCCAGCGCCGGACGCGCACGACCCGAGCCCACTGCCGAGCACGCCCGGCTCGCCGAGGCTCCGGACGACTCGGACGCGTGGCGTCTGTGGGGTCCCTACCTCGCCGGCCGTCAGTGGGGGACCGTGCGCGAGGACTACTCGGCCGACGGGAACGCCTGGGAGTTCTTCCCGTTCGACCACGCGCACCGCCGTGCCTACCGGTGGGGGGAGGACGGGATCGGCGGCCTCTGCGACCGCTACGGCTTCCTCAACCTCGCCGTCGCCATGTGGAACGGGCAGGACGACCGGCTCAAGGAGCGGCTGTTCGGGCTGAGCAACCCGGAGGGCAACCACGGCGAGGACGTCAAGGAGTACTGGTGGCACGTCGACGCCACGCCCACGCACTCGTTCGCCCAGATGGTCTACCGCTACCCCCAGGCGGCGTTCCCCTACGACCGGCTGCGGCTGGAGGGGTCCCTGGCCGCGCGGGGCCGGACGGAGGGGGAGCTCGAGCTCAGTGACACCGGGGTGCTCGACGGCGACCGCTTCTTCGACGTCGCGGTCACCCACGCCAAGGCGACCCCGACCGACGTCGTCGTGACCATCACCGCCACCAACCACGGCCCTGACCCCGCGCCGCTGCACCTCGTGCCGCAGCTGTGGTTCCGCAATACGTGGGCCTGGGGCCGGGACCCGCGCACCCCCACCATCGCGGCCCTCGGGTGGCCGAGCGTCGACGACCACGCCGTCGTGGCGGTGCAGGCCGAGCACGAACAGCTGGGCCGCTACGTGCTGTTCGCCGAGGGCGAGCCCGAGCTCCTCATGTGCGACAACGAGTCCGACGCAACGAGCCTGTGGGGCAGTGCGAACCGGTCCCCGCACCCCAAGGACGCGGTCGACCGCGCCATCGTGCACGGCAACCGCTCGGCGCTCGCCACCGACGGCAAGGGCACCAAGGCGGCGTTCCACTACAGCTTCGACGCCGTGGCTCCGGGGGCCAGCGTCACCGTCCGGCTGCGTCTGACCGTGCCCCCCGCCGCCGACCGCCCCTTCGCGAGCGCCGCGTCGGTGCTCGCCGACCGGCAGGCCGACGCCGACGCCTTCTACGCCGTGGTCATCCCCGAGGGCGTCCCGGACGTCGACCGGCATACCGCCCGTCGCGCCTTCGCCGGGATGCTGTGGAGCAAGCAGATCTACCGCTACGACGTCGAGGACTGGCTCGAGGGCGACCCCGCCTCGCCGCCGCCACCCTCGTCGCGGCTGGCCCTGGAGCCGCATGGGCGCAACACCGCCTGGCGGCACGTCTCCCTCGCCGACGTCATCTCGATGCCCGACGAGTGGGAGTACCCCTGGTTCGCCACCTGGGACCTCGCGTTCCACGCGGTGACGCTGTCGCACGTCGACCCCGCGTTCGCCAAGGCGCAGCTGCTCCTCCTGTGCCGGGAGTGGGCGCAGCACCCCAACGGCCAGCTCCCGGCCTATGAGTGGTCCTTCTCCGACGTCAACCCGCCGGTGCACGCGTGGGCGGCCTGGCAGGTCTACCTGCGCGACGGCGCCTGGGACCGCGACTTCCTCACGCGCGTCCTCACCAAGCTGCTGCTCAACGTCTCGTGGTGGGTCAACCGCAAGGACGCCGAGGGCTCCGACCTGTTCGAGGGTGGCTTCCTCGGGATGGACAACATCGGCGTCTTCGACCGCTCCAAGGAGGTGCCGCGCGGGTGGCGGCTGGAGCAGTCCGACGCCACGGCCTGGATGGCGTTCACGTGTCTGTCGATGATGCGGATCGCGCAGGAGCTCGGCCGGCACGACCACGCGTTCGACGACCTGGCGACGACGTTCCTCGAGCGGTTCCTCGCGATCTGCCGGGCGATGGGCGACTTCGGCTCGCAGGGGGTCTCGCTGTGGGACGAGGAGGACGGGTTCTTCTACGACGTGCTCGTCGGGCCGCAGGGCGAGCTGGAGACGATGCGCGCGCGGTCGCTGGTGGGGCTGCTGCCGCTGCTGGCCGTGGCCAACTGCCCCGCGTGGGTCCTCGACGAGCTGCCCGACTTCGCGGAGGCCCTGCGCTGGCTGTCGCGGCACCGGGCCGACGAGGTGGCCAGTCTGACGACGACCCATCCCGCCGCGGGTGACGCGCTGACCTTCGCGGTCGTCGACCCCACCCGGGCCTCCCGCCTGTTCGCGCGCCTGCTCGACGAGGGCGAGTTCCTGTCGCCCCACGGCATCCGCTCCCTCTCCGCGGCGCACCGCGACGGGGTCGACATCGACGTCGCCGGGATGTCCATGTCGCTGCGCTACACGCCGGGGGAGTCCGACAGCGGCCTGTTCGGGGGCAACTCGAACTGGCGTGGGCCGGTGTGGATGCCCCTCAACCTGCTCATCGTCGACGCCCTGCACACGTATGCGGCGGGTGCCGGGGCGACGACGACCGTGGAGTTCCCCACGCGGTCGGGGGAGCGGCTCGGGCTGCACGAGGCGGCCCAGCGCCTCGAGGACCGGCTGGTCGGGCTGTTCCGCCCGGGACCCGACGGCCGGCGGCCGAGCGACCCGCGGGACCTGCCCGGGGGCCTGCTGTGGACGCAGCACCCGACGTTCAGCGAGTACTTCCACGGCGACACCGGGGTCGGGCTCGGCGCCTCGCACCAGACCGGGTGGACGGCGCTCGTCGCCCACCTCATCTGCACGCCCCAGGAGGCCTACGACCCGGCCGAGGCGGGCCCGGAGGCCACGCGCGGCGCATAGCGCCAGGCATACGAGCAGAACGTCGTGACCGCGCAGAGGTAGAGCACGCCGAGGAACAGGTGCGGTCCCACGACGCGGAGCTGCCCGAGGACCGCCTGCAGGACGCCACCGGCGGCCAGGCTCCCCGCGAACACCAGGGGCCAGGACGGCCCACCCTGCTGCCGCAGGCGAGCGCCGGCGAGCGCGCAGGCCACCGCGACGAGCACCACGAGCCAGGCGTTGCCCTGGTGCATGGCCTCCAGCACCTCGCTCTTGGGGCGGGCGATGAGCGAGGCGCCGAGCCCGGCACCGAACCCGGCCTGGGCCACCGCGACGGCCAGCAGGACGGTCGACCCGATACGCAGCGCTCGTCCCATCCGCGTGAGTCTAGGTCGGGTCGCGCCACGGGTCGGTGACCTCGCGCAGCGACACCAGCGCGGCCCGCAGCTGCGCCGCCCGCCGGGGGCCGAGATGCGCGGCCCACTCGGCCTCGACCTCGCGCTCGGCGGCCATGGCCACGGGGATCGCCTCCCGGCCGCGGGGTCCGAAGGTGACGAGCCGGGCGCGGCCGTCGCTCGGGTCAGGCTCGCGGGTGACGTAGCCGCGCGCCTCCATCTCGTCGACGAGATGACCGGCGCTCTGCTTGGTCACCTGCGCCTGCGCGGCCAGGTCCGTGAGCCGGGTGCCCTCGGGGCCGATGCGGGCGAAGACCCGGGCCTGGGCCAGTGTGACGTCGGTGAACCCTGCCGCGTGGACGGCGGCGAGGATCCGCTCCTCCATGGCGCGGTAGGCCACGAACATGAGGACGCCGGTGTTCGGTTCGGTCATGACGGCATCCTCCCGGGCCTTGATCTAGTAAGAATAACTGACTAAATTGTGGGTATGGACCAGGACGCGGTGTGGACCGTCATCGGCTCCGAGCGGCGCTCGCTCGCCGACCTGCTCGAGGGCCTCGACCCCGCCGCGCTCGCCACGCCGTCCCTCTGTGACGCGTGGACGGTGCTGGGGGTCGGCGCCCATCTCACCCTCTCGCCGCTGAGCCGCCCTGCTGACGTGCTCTCGGCATTCTGGCGAGCCCGGGGCCGCTTCGACCGCGCCGTGGCCCTCGCCACCGAGAGCGTGCTCGACCACCCGGTTGAGCAGGTCGTGCGCGACCTGCGGCGCACCTCGACGATGCGCACCCACCCGCTGGGCACGACCTACCGCGAGCCGCTCATCGACGTTCTCGTGCACGGGCAGGACATCGCGGTGCCGCTCGGCCTCGAGCGGGAGATGCCGGTGGAGGCGGCGGCCTTCGCGGCGCGGCGGGTCTGGACGGCGATCTTCCCGTTCTTCCCTCAGCGCCGGCTCAGCGGTCTCGAGCTCCTTGCGGAGGACTCCGACCTCAGGGTGGGCCGCGGCGCCCCCGTGCGCGGCCGCACGCAGGACCTGCTGCTCCTGTCGACCGGCCGGTATGCGCGGGTGGACCGGCTGAGCGGTGAGGGCTCCGCGGTGCTCGCCGAGCGGGTACGCGTCTGACGGTGCGGCTCGGCAGGATGGGCCCATGGACCACGCTGACCTCGGAACGGGCTTCGAGCAGGTCGCCGGCCCGCTACGACTGCGACGGCCCACCGCGGCCGACGCCGACGCGTACCGCGTCCTGAACACCGACCCCCGCACCTACGTCCACGCGCCGGAGACGATGCCCGACGCCCTGGGCTGCCGGATCGGCCTCGACGCCGACATCGCGCACTGGCGCGAGCACGGGTTCGGCTACCTCGCGGTGGACGAGACGGCCACCGGGCGCCTCGTGGGCTGGTGCGGGCTGAAGGCCCGCCCCGACCGCGAGGCGCTCAACCTCTACTACCGGCTGAGCCACGACCGGCTCGGGCGAGGCTACGGACGGCTGCTGGCCCGAGCGGTCACCGTCAGCGCCACCGAGTGGCTCACCGGCCGAGCCGTCGAGGCGTCGATCCGCACCACCAACCCGGCCTCGCTGCGCACCGCCCTCTCGGCCGGGATGGTGCGGGTCGGCACGGAGGGGCCACCGGGCGCGGCGTCCGACGTGCTCGAGCTGCCGCGCGTACGGGCGGTGGCCGAGGTCGACGCGGGGCTGCGCGAGCAGCTGCTCGACCTGTGGGTGCGCGTCAACGACAGCGGCGGGGCGGTCGGCTTCCCGCCCGGGGCCTCGAGGGGTGACGTGGAGCCGGTGCTCGACACCCACCTGGCCGAGCTGCGCGCGGGCACCGCGGTGCTCGGCGTCCTGCACGAACCGGACGGCCGGGTCGTCGGGTTCGGTTGGTGGCGGCCGGGACCCGAGCCGCTGTATGCGCACGTCGCCACGCTGTGGCGCCTCCAGGTCGACCCCGACCGGCGGGGCCGCAACCTCGGCCGACTCCTGCTCGCCGGGCTCCACGCGCTGGCCCGGGACCTGCCCGGGGTGGAGCTGCTCCGGCTGGACTACCGCAGCGGCTCGGGGCTCGGCGACTTCTACGCCCGCGCCGGGTGGGTCGAGACGGGCCGGCAGCCGGCGGGACTGCGGCTCGGCCCGGGGGACTACCGCGACGACGTCGCGATGATGCGGAGGGTCGACGGGGGACCACTCGCCGGCGACGGTCTCACGTAGGACCCAGGGGAGAGGCATACCGTGACCGGGTGAGCATCCGACTCGGCTACCAGATCCCGAACTTCTCCTACGGCACGCCGGTCGCGGAGCTGTTCCCCACGGTCATCGCCCAGGCGCGCGAGGCCGAGGAGGCCGGCTTCGACGCGGTCTTGGTGATGGACCACTTCTACCAGCTGCCCGGCATCGGTTCCCCCGACCAGCCCATGCTGGAGGCGTACTCGGCCCTCTCCGCCCTCGCGACCGCGACGTCGCGCGTGCAGCTGTCGGCCCTCGTGACCGGCAACACCTACCGGAACCCGACCCTGCTGGCCAAGGCGGTGACGACGCTCGACGTGGTCAGCGGAGGGCGCGCGGTGCTCGGCATCGGCGCCGGCTGGTACGAGCTCGAGCACCAGCAGCTCGGCTACGAGTTCGGCACCTTCACGGATCGCTTCAACCGGCTCGAGGAGGCCCTGTCGATCATCGCCCCCATGCTGCGCGGAGAACGACCCACCGTGAACGGCCAGTGGTACCGGACCGACTCGGCCATGAACGAGCCGCGGCTGCGTGACGACCTGCCGATCCTCATCGGCGGCAGTGGCGAGAAGAAGACGTTCGGGATGGCGGCCCGGTATGCCAGCCACCTCAACATCATCTGCGACCCGGCCGAGCTTCCGGCCAAGCTCGCGGCACTGGACGAGCGCTGCCGCGAGGTGGGCCGCGACCGCTCCGAGATCGAGACGAGCTTCCTCGCGTCGGTCGCGCTCGGGCGCGACCGGGACGCGGCGCTCCAGGCCCAGTCGGAGGCGTTGCAGCAGCGTGGGGTCGCCACCGGGCAGATCGACCCCGAGCGGCTGCGGGCCATGATGTCGCGCATGTTCGCCGGCCCACCGGAGCAGGTCGCCGCCGACATCAAGGCGCGCGTCATCGACGCGGGGGTCGACGGCGTCATCATCAACATGATCGCCGACGGCCACGTGCCCGGCCAGGTGACCCGGGCGGGCGAGGCGCTGCGGTCGATGCTCGGCTGAGACGAGCCGCCTACTCCGACGGCAAGAGCGAGATCTTCTGCCAGATCTTCTGGGACATCTGGGCGGCGAGCGTCTCCAGGTCCCCGATGGTCTCCAGCACGACCGGGTCCGACGTGTGCTCACCGCAGAGGGCGGCGGTCTTCGCGATGAGCGAGACCAGCTCGCTGCAGTAGTCGAGGTAGTGCCGCAGCTGGTCGGCGGTCATCCGGTTCGGCGGGCTCTTCGAGGTGGGCACATAGTCCGCGCGGGCCTGCTCGGGATCCTTGTCGAGCTGGTGCATGTCCACGACGTGGGCCAGGGACCGGAGCTCGTGCAGCATCGACAGCAGCGTGCGCCGCTCTCGTCGCTCCGGCAGCGCCCACAGGAAGAACACGGCGATGCCGGCGAAGACGGTGTCGTTGACCACGCTCTCGGTGAAGGGCACCCAGTCGGCCAGGCTCCTGAGGCCACCGGTGAGCGCGTCCTTCAGGGTCAGGGCGAGGGCGATGGCGACCATGACGACGATGACGGCGCTGGTCGACCTCGACAGCAGGCGCGTCCGACCGAAGCGCAGGTAGGAGCTGTCGAAGCCGCGTTGCAGGGTGGGGATGGTCTCGACGAGCCGGTGGGCCACGTCGCCGAGGTGGCGGTCGGGGAAGCGGGCCCGGATGCGGGCCTCGAGCCGGTCCGCAGTCTCCTCGACGTAGGCCGCATCCAGCCGGAGGGAGTGCCGCGGTCCGTTCACGCAGGCCACGCTAGACCGACCCGTCCTCAGTTCGTAGGCGTGCTGCGGCACAGGTCGGCGGAGGACGGGATGCCGGGCGCCGTCCCTGTGGAGGGGTCCGGTCGAGGGCTGCCGACCGGCATACCCTGGTGCCGTGCCAGCCGACCTCGACGCCCTGCTCCGGGCGGCGGTGGCGGGGGTCGGGGGCACCGAACGACCGGGGCAGGTGGAGATGGCGCACGCCGTCGAGCACGCCATCGAGGCCGACGAGCACCTGCTCGTGCAGGCGGGGACCGGCACCGGCAAGTCCCTGGCCTACCTCGTGCCCGCCGTGCGCCACGCCATGGCGACCGGGC
>JBDSYO010000341.1:0-2686 GCA_039925625.1 Lapillicoccus sp.
CCCGGGCGCTCGTAGCGGCGGTCCACGTCGGCCAGCTGGTGACCGTCGGACCCGACGGCGTCCCCGATGCCACGCTCCTGCCAGTGCTCTGGACGGGCAACGAGGTCGTCGTGCACCTGGCCCGCGCCAACGAACACTGGCGGCGGATCACCGACGGGTCGCCGGGCCTGCTCGTCGTCACCGGGCCCGACGCCTACGTCACGCCCCGTTGGTACGCCTCGAAGCGTGAGCACGGACGGGTGGTGCCGACCTGGAACTACAGCGTGGTCCACCTGAGCGGGCCGGTCACGGTGCACGACGACACGCTGTGGTTGCGGGACGCCGTGACGCGGCTGACCGACCTGCAGGAGTCGCGCACCGCGGGCAGTGAGCGGGCCTGGCGGGTCGACGACGCCCCGGAGCGGTTCGTCGAGGGCCAGCTGCGGGCCATCGTGGGCGTCTCCATGCGGGTGACCCGGGTGGAGGGCAAGGTCAAGCACAGCCAGAACCGGTCGGAGGCCGACCGGGCCGGCGTCGTCGAGGGGCTGTCGGCGTCGGGCGAGCCGGGCGGCGTGGCGGTGGCGGAGCAGATGCAGGCTGCGTCCGAGGCGGCCGCGTCAGAGCCGGCGTCGGAGCCGGATCAGTAGAACCCGGCCTGCGCCAGCGGGTGCATGAGCTCGCGCTCCTCGTAGACCAGGTGTGACCGAAGCGCGCCGCCGAACCGGTCGATGACGGCCCTCAGCCGGTCGACGCCTCCGTCCGGCGTGGCCACGAGCTCGACGAGGGCCCGGTCGAAGGCCTCGAGCAGGTCGTGGATGACGCGGTGCTCCGCGGTCAGCCGGTCGATCACCGGCCCGGCCCCCTCGATGCGCCGCAGGTGCGGGAAGACGCTGGCGTCCTCGAGGCTGTGGTGGGCGGTGACGATGCGGCAGTACTGCTCGCAGTAGGCGCCGAGCGTCCAGTTGTTCTGCCGCAACGTCATCCGATTGATGGCGGAGCGGGCGTCTCCGACGGTGAGCCGGCCCTCGGCCACCTGTAGCACGAGGTCGTCGAGGCGCTCGAGCTCGGCGCGCAGCCCGTCGTGCACATCGACGAGATGCTGGGGCGCAGCCTGCTGGGCGGCGGTGTACGCATACGTCGCCGGCGCGGGGAACCGCGGCCGGGTCGACTCGTCCCAGACGTCGTCACCGGCCGGCTCGAGTGGCGGCGTGGCCACCGATGCGGCGGTTCCGCCACGACCCGCGTCGACGAGGTCGCGCACGAGCGGAGCCACCTCCTCGCCGAACCGGCGCACGACGTCGACGTCGTCGCTGGCGAGGATGAACGTGCTCATCCCCTCGCCGAGGGTCAGGGCGGCGAGCTGCTCGGCCCAGTCGGCCGGCGACCCGTGCAGCCCCGGACCTCCACCGGCGGCGCCGAAGGAGCCCATGACGTTGTAGAGCCGGCGCACCCCGGCCGGGTCGCGCCCGGCGTCCCGGGCGGCAGCGTCGATCGTGGCGTTCATCTCGCTCAGCACGTCGGGGGCGGCGTAGCCCATGCTCGGCAGCCAGCCGTCGGCATACCGGCCCGTGAGTCGGAGCATCCGCGGCTTGTAGGCGCCGAGCCAGATCTCCACCGGGTGGGCGGGGGCCGGCCCGGGGTGCAGGCCGACGACGCGGTAGTGCTCGCCGTCGACCCGGACGGCACCGGAGCCGTCCACACCCCACACACCGCGGATGACCTCGATCCCCTCGCGCAGCGCATCGACGCTCTGGCCCGGAGTGAGGCGGCGGCCCCCGGCGGCGGCGATCGCGTCCCAGAACGCGCCGGCGCCGAGACCCAGCTCGGCCCGGCCACCGGTGAGCCGGTCGAGCGTGGCGATGCTCTTGGCCAGCACCACCGGCGGGCGCAGCGGCAGGTTGGCGACGTTGAGGGCCACGCGCAGGCTGGAGCTGCGCGCAGCGATGACCGTGAGCAGGGTGAGCGCGTCAAGGTGCTTCGCCTGGTACGGGTGGTCCTGCAGGGTCACGAGGTCGTAGCCGCTGACCTCGGCCACCTCGGCGAGCAGCAGCGTGCGCTCCGCGGCGGCCGCCTCCGGTGAGGGGAACAGCCCGAACCGCAGCTCTTGTCTGTAGTCCACGTCCCCAGCCTAGGAAGGCGACCCTCCAGCCGCGTACTCCTCGTCGGTCACGTGGGCTCCCCAGTGCGCAGGGACGTGGTCATCGTCGACCTCGTTGAGCGCGAGGTGGACCATCAGCCGGGTCGCGGTGGCCCCGTGCCAGTGCTCTTCGTCGGGTTCGATGCGGACGCGGTCGCCGGGCCGGATGACCTCCACGGGCCCGCCGCGGCGTTGCACCAAGCCCACCCCCTCGGTGACGAACAGGCTCTGGCCGAGCGGATGCCGGTGCCACGCGGTGCGCGCGCCGGGCATGAAGTGGACCAGGTTGGCCTGGACCCGGGACGGTGCGGCCGCGGTGGCGACGGCGTCGATGTAGACGTCGCCGGTGAACCACCCCGCCGGGCCTTTGACGGTGGCGGTGGCGGGATCGGCGGAGCTGGGCGTGATCTGCATGGTCGGCTTCCTGTCCTCGGTCGACGGCCACGAGACGGGTCGACCACCGTCACGATAGACCGGACCTGAGGCGTTGCCGAACGCTCCGAGTCGACCCCTCCGAGATCAGCGAATAAGACTGTGCCGCAGCCCTATTGGGGCTTGACGAACGTGCAT
>JBDSYO010000342.1:0-4197 GCA_039925625.1 Lapillicoccus sp.
GCCGGCCCGCAGCTGGCGGGCGGCGTCGTTGCGCACGAAGCCCAGCGTGTGGATGGCGTCGAGCACGCGCTGGGCCGTGGCCGGGGCCACCTTGTCGGGTCGGTTGAGGACGTTGGAGACGGTCCCCACCGACACCGACGCCGCCAGCGCGACGTCGCGGACGCTGACCGTCATGTGCTGCCTTCCCCGAGGTGAGTATGCGCGGTCCCGAACGCCATCAGTGGCAGCCGCACCGACGCCGAGCCGACCTCGACGCGCAGGGTCGCCTCGTAGGGGGTGAGGTTGGCCGCGAGAACCCGCACCCCGGCCTTCGAGCGGGCGCCGAGCACCCAGACGTCGTCCGGGGCACCGTCGTCGTCGGGCACCAGCAGCCGCTGGCTCTGCATGCCCGTCAGGTCGCCGAGCGATGCCGAGACCGGGAACGCCGACCCGTCACGGTCGACCACCCCACGCGGGCCCCAGGTCTCCGCGTACGTGATGCTGGCGGCTCCTCCGGCGGCGACCGCAGCGGCGCTGGCCAGCAGCCACGCCGCTGCCGCAGGCGACGTCTGTCGGGGGTCCGTCGCCATGGGCACCAGGTGGGCGCCGTACCCCTGCGAGAGGTCGGCGGCCGCATCGGGCCGTGACGCCACGGACGGGTTGTAGCGGGGGCGCAGCGTCACCGGGCCGACGTGGACCGGGCGCCCTGCGGCGAGTTTCACGGCCTGGGCGGTCACCAGGCGCTGCATCGCCACGGAGGCGACGATCTGTCGCTCGTCGGTGGCGTGCACCTGGGGCGTCATGCTGAAGCACAGCGCGGGCAGGTCGCCAGGCAGCCGGGCATGGTGCCGGTTCAGCTCGGTGAAGTCCGACCGGGCTCCGCCGTAGAGCCGGCCCCGGTCGATGCCGGCCCGGTCGGCCGCGTCCAGGAGGGCCGCCCACAGGTCGGGTTCGGTCATCTGGGTGCGCGCGGAGTGGGTGGTCAGCCGCACCAGGCTCTTGGGGTCGAGCGCGCGGACGACCCGCGTCACGTCGTCGGGTCCGTCGGCGACGACCTTGACGTCCAGGGGGCGCCCGGCAGCCTCCTCCTGCGCTCGCTGAAGGGCGGCGGGCCAGGTGACGCTCGCGGCGTCTAGCTCGACGAGCAGGTGCGCGGCGGCGGGGGCGACCACGCCGGGTCCCCGCCCAGGGGCGGTCGACGCGCCCACCCCGATGGCCGGCACACGGCGACCGCTGTCGACGAGCCGGACGCGCCCCGGCTCGGCGGTGCGCCCCGTGGGCCGGGTCGGGGGCGCCGTCGGTGCGGAGGTGCAGGTGAGCGTCAGCGACTGCCGGATGCGCTCTCCGGCCTCGACCCGCACCGGGTAGGGGAGCGTGAGGGGGGTGCTGTAGGTCTTGAACGACGCGTCGGTCCAGTTGCGCTGGTCCTCCATCTCGAAGGTGTCGCCCTCCAGCCGCAGAGCACACGCAAACCCCCCGGTATGCCAGGTGAGGCCGGCGATCTCGACCGCCGGCTGATGGGGGGCGACGGCGGTGGGGAAGGCAGCCCGGGTCGCGCTACCGTCCGGCCTCGTCACCTCGAGCGGGGTCCCCGCGACCGCGGCCGGGTGCAGGACGACCAGCCCGATCCGCGCGCGTTCGAAGGCCCGC
The DNA here is from genome assembly GCA_039925625.1 of Lapillicoccus sp. Lineage (GTDB taxonomy): Bacteria > Actinomycetota > Actinomycetes > Actinomycetales > Dermatophilaceae > Lapillicoccus. The sequence continues at coordinate 1,630 of JBDSYO010000342.1, forward strand.
CGGGCCTCCAGGTCGAGGCGGACGGTCAGCCGACCGTCCGTGGCGTCGAGGGACAGCTCGCCCTCGAGCTCGGCACCGAAGCCGGCGAAGCGCAGGGCGAGGGTCAGCGCATCGCCGTGCCCGGACCGGCCGAGCACGGTCGCGGGCAGGGTGTTCCACACGGCATCGCGGACGACTGCCCGCACGGCGAGCAGCACCGGCTGCCCGGCGTACGTCACGTCGGTGAGGTCGTCACCCCGGACCGCCACCGACCACGGACCTGCGGACCAGATGTGGGGGGACGGCTCGGGGTGACCCCAGGACGCCGGGACGCCACCGTCGGTCGGGGCCGCTCCGCCCATGAGTGCACGCCCCGTCCTTGCTGGTCACTGCACCACCTCCTACAGTGGCCTTGAAACGATTCATACCAGAACGGAGCGCCCGTGGTCGAGCAGTCCATCGTCGTCAGCTTCCCCCCGGGGCCGATGCGGGCGGCCGTGGGCCGGCTTCCGGCGGGGGTCGAGGTCGTCGAGTGGGACCTGGACGGTCCCGCTCCGCGCCCGGAGATCGACCTCGTCGTGCGCCCCTCCGTGCGGGGGCTCGAACCGCTGCGCTGGCTCAGCACCGTGCGGGCCCGCGTGGTCCAGAGTCCGGCTGTCGGTTACGACGGGGTGGCCGACGTGCTGCCCGCGGGCCACGCCCTGGCCAACGCCGCCGGGGTGCACGAGGCATCGACGGCCGAGCTCGCCGTGGCGCTGGTGCTCGCCGCTCAGCGCGGGGTGCCCGACTACGTGCGGGCGGCGGCGGAGGGCCGCTGGGCCACGGCCATCTCACCCGGCCTCCTGGGGCGGACGGTCCTGCTGCTCGGGGTCGGCGGCATCGGGAGTGAGATCGCGGCGCGGCTGCGGCCGTTCGGGTGCGACCTGGTCCTCGTCGGGCGCACCGCTCGCGACGGCGTCCGCGGGGCCGACGAGCTGCCGGCGCTCCTGCCGCGCGCGGACGTCGTGGTGGTGTCCGTCCGCCTCGACGCCACGACGACGGGCCTCGTCGACGCGGCCTTCCTGGCCCGGATGGCCTCGGGGGCGCTGCTCGTCAACGTGGCCCGGGGCGGCGTGGTCGACACTCCGGCACTGGTCGCGGAGGTCGGATCGGGGCGCCTGAGAGCGGCCCTCGACGTCACGGACCCCGAGCCGCTGCCCCCTGACCACCCGTTGTGGAGCCTGCCCAACGTGCTGGTGACGCCGCACGTGGCCGGGGCCACGCCGGAGGCTCCCGACCGCCTGGCGCGACTGGTGCGGGCTCAGATCGACCGGCTGGTGGCCGGTCTGGAGCCCCTCAACGTGGTCGTCCGCACGTGACCTTCGGCGTCGTGATGTGGGCCGGCGGGTGTCGGTCACGGGTCGCGGGTGGCCGTTGACACGATTCAAAAGGCGGTGTTAGGCTCCGGCCAACCACAGATTGAGACGATTCAATCGAAGGAGGTTCAGCGGTGAACAGCTCGGAGCAGACCCCTCTCGTCGGCATCCAGGTCGGCGCGATCTCCTTCGTGGACGAGGGCGTCGAGGGCGTGCTCGACAGCGTGCAGGAGCGGGCCGGGGTCAACGCCCTGTTCATCGCGACGCAGGCCTTCGACCGCGGGCTCGCCGGGCGACAGGTCACGTGGCGGCCGGCGCCCGACCACGGCCCCGACGACCTCACCGACGTCCACCGGGGCGGCTCCTTCGTCACCCAGCACGAGGATCTCTACCGAGGCACGGTGCTCGGCCCGCACCGCGCGGCCGACGCCGAGGTGGCCGGGTTCGACGTCCTCGCCGAGGTCATCCCCGCAGCGGCCGAACGCGGGGTGCAGGTGTACTCGTTCATGCTCGAGAACACCCACTCCGGCCTGACGCGTGACGTGCCCGGCTGGCCCAAGGTGCTCCAGGTCGACGCCCACGGTCGGGCCGACGCCTACGCCTGCCTGCGCAACCCCGACTACCAGGCCTGGTGGCTCTCCCTCGTGGAGGACCAGGTCCGGTCGTACCCGCTCGACGGGCTCATGTGGGGGTCCGAGCGCCAGGGTCCGCTGGACAACGCCCTCTCCGACGGCGGGTTCGCCCGCACCGGGACGCCGTACTGCTTCTGCGAGCACTGCCTCGTCGCGGGTTACCGGGCCGGGATCGATGCGCGGCGGGCCCGGGAGGGGTACCTCGCGCTGGACGCCCTGATGCTCGACGAGGCGCCGGACGTGCCCGTGGGTGACAGCTCGTTCGTCCGCTTCCTGCGGCTGCTCGGGCGCTATCCCGAGATCGTCGCGTGGGACAGCCTCTGGCAGGAGGGGTACGACTCCCTCCAGGCCCGGATCTACGGCACCGTGAAGTTCCTCGCTCCGCAGGTGCAGGTCGGTTGGCACGTGTGGCACCACAGCTCGTTCTCGCCGTTCTACCGGGCCCAGGTCGACCTCGACGCGATGGCGGCCTACTCCGACTTCGTCAAGCCCGTCGTCTACAACGTCTGTGCGGGCTACCGCCTGCACCACTACATCGGTACCGTCGGCCGTCGGCTGTTCCGCGGGGTCAGCGAGCAGGTCATCCTCGACCTGTTCACGTC
>JBDSYO010000343.1:0-4452 GCA_039925625.1 Lapillicoccus sp.
GCCAGGCTGGTGCAGGCCCGGCCGGTCATCGTCATCATCGTCACCCTGGCCGCTCTCGTGGCGCTCGCCTGGCCCGCGACGACGATGAAGCTCACCTCCTCCGGGGTCGAGCTCCTGCCGACCAGTGCCCCTCAGCGGGTCTTCTTCGAGCAGCTGAACGCCGACTACCCGGCGCTGCAGGCCCCGGACGTCACGGTGGTGGCCGAGGCGCCGCTGGCCACGGCCAAGCAGTGGGCCGACCAGACCGTCGCCAGCCTCCCCGGGGTCGAGCAGGTCACCACGACCTCGTTGACCCCCGAGGTGACCTCGGTGGCGGTCCGGGCGCAGGGCAAGGCCCTGGAGGCTCCGAGCGTCGGCGTCGTCGACGCCCTGAGGGCCCAGCGGCCCGCGTTCACGACGTACGTCACGGGGGCCGAGGCATCCCAGCGCGACTTCCTCGCGAGCATGCTCTCGAGCGCCCCGTATGCGGTGGCCCTCGTCGTCGTCGGCACCTTCCTCCTGCTGTTCCTCATGACCGGCTCCTTGGTTGTCCCTCTCAAGGCGCTGATCCTCAACGTCGTGTCGCTGGGGGCGGCGCTCGGCGTCCTCGTCCTCGTCTTCCAGGACGGCCACCTCCAAGGCCTCGTCCAGTTCACCTCGGTGGGCGCCATCGAGTCGTTGATCCCGTTCCTCGCCCTCGCGTTCGGGTTCGGGCTCTCGATGGACTACGAGGTGTTCCTCATCGCCCGCATCGCCGAGCTGTACCGGCAGGGCATCCCCAACGACCGCGCGGTGTCCCTCGGCCTGCAGCGCTCCGGTCGGATCATCACCTCGGCGGCGCTGCTCATCGTCATCGTCTTCGCCGGGTTCGCGGCCGGGCAGCTGCTCATCATCAAGGAGATCGGCGTCGCGCTCGTCGTGGCCGTCGTCCTCGACGCGACGATCGTGCGGATGCTCCTCGTACCGGCCACGATGACGCTGCTCGGGCGCTGGAACTGGTGGGCCCCCGCCCCGCTCGCGCGCTGGCACGCGAGGCACGGCATCACCGAGTGACCGGTCGGGAGTCGCCACGTCGCGGGTGCGACCTGGCGGCTCCCGACCGGTTGGGCTCAGGCCGGGGGCTTCGCGTCGACCCCGGCCTCCTTGCGCTGCTCCGGGGTGATCGGCGCCGGCGCCCCGGTGAGCGGGTCGTAGCCGCCGCCCGACTTGGGGAACGCGATGACCTCGCGGATCGAGTCGGCCCCGGACAGCAGGGCGCAGATCCGGTCCCACCCGAAGGCGATCCCGCCGTGCGGAGGCGCCCCGAACGCGAAGGCGTCGAGGAGGAACCCGAACTTCTCCTGCGCCTGCTCCTGGCTCAGGCCCATCATCGCGAAGACGCGCTCCTGCACGTCGCGCCGGTGGATACGGATCGACCCGCCGCCGATCTCGTTGCCGTTGCAGACCATGTCGTACGCGTACGCAAGCGCCGCGCCGGGGTCCTGGTCGAAGGTGTCGAGGAACTCCTGCTTGGGCGAGGTGAACGCGTGGTGCACCGCGGTCCACGCCCCCGCACCCACCGCGACGTCACCGGCGGCGACCGCCTCGCTGGCCGGCTCGAACAGGGGCGCGTCGTTGACCCAGAGGAAGCCCCAGCTGCCGGGTTCGACCAAACCGCAACGCTTTCCGATCTCCAGGCGCACGGCGCCGAGCAGCGCCCGCGACGACTTGGCCGCCCCCGCCCCGAAGAAGATGCAGTCACCCGGGGACGCGCCGACGTGTGCCGCCAGACCGGCCCGCTCGGCGTCCCTGAGGTTCTTGGCGACCGGGCCGGCCAGCTCGCCGTCGGCACCGACGAGCACGTACGCCAGTCCTGGCGCCCCGCGCTGCTTGGCGAACTCCTGCCACGCGTCGAGCTGCTTGCGCGGCTGGGAGCCTCCGCCGGGCATGACGACCGCGCCCACGTACGGCTGCTGGAACACCCGGAACGTCGTGTCAGCGAGGAACGCCGTGCAGTCGGTGAGCTCCTGGCCGAACCGGATGTCCGGCTTGTCGGTGCCGTAGCGGGCCATCGCCTCGGCGTAGGTCATCCGCGGCATCGGCGTCGGCGCGTCCACGCCGATCAGCTTCCACAGCGCGACGGCGATCTCCTCGCCGAGCGCGAGGACGTCGTCCTCCTGCACGAAGCTCATCTCGATGTCGAGCTGGGTGAACTCCGGCTGCCGGTCCGCGCGGAAGTCCTCGTCGCGGTAGCAGCGGGCGATCTGGTAGTACCGCTCCATCCCGGCCACCATGAGCAGCTGCTTGAACAGCTGCGGGCTCTGCGGCAGCGCGTACCAGGACCCCGGCGCGAGCCGGGCCGGCACGATGAAGTCGCGGGCGCCCTCGGGGGTCGAGCGGGTCATCGTCGGGGTCTCGATCTCGACGAAGTCGTGTGCGTCGAGCACCGACCGCGCCGCCGCGTTCACCTTGCTGCGCAGCCGGATCGCTGCACCCGGGGCGGGGCGGCGCAGGTCGAGGTAGCGGTACTTGAGGCGGGCCTCCTCGCCGACGGTGACGCGCTCGTCGATCTGGAACGGCAGGGGCGCGCTGGGGTTGAGCACGTCGATCCGGGTCGCGACGACCTCGACCTCACCGGTGGGCAGGTCGGGGTTGGCGTTGCCGGCCGGCCGCTCGCGCACCTCGCCGGTCACCTGCACGCAGTACTCGTTGCGCACGTCGTGCGCGCCGCCCTCGGCCAGCACCTCGTCGCGGGCGACGACCTGGGCGACCCCCGAGGCGTCGCGCAGGTCAAGGAAGGCCACCCCACCGTGGTCGCGCCGCCGGGCCACCCATCCCGCGAGGGTGACGGTCTGGCCGGTGTGGTCGGCGCGCAGGGTGCCGGCCTCGTTGGTGCGGAGCACGATGGTCCTTCGGTCGGGTCGTCCCGCCGACGGCTGCCGGACGGGCCGCACCATCCTACGAAGGGCGACCGGCCGGTTACGAATCCCTTATGGGCCCGGCCGCGCGTCGACTGCTGCCACGGCGCACAGGCCCAGGACGTACCGTGACGCGATGCGACGGACGTGGCGGTGGGTGGTCAGCGCGGTCGTCGTGGGGGTGTTCGCGACCCTGCCGTTCCTCGTCCGGTACGCGCCGGTGCCCGCGCCCGCCGCGGCCTCCGACGCCGCCTCGGTGCTGGCGCGGATGCAGGCGTCCTGGTCGCGCTCCTACGCCGGCTACGCCGAGAGCACTGGCTCGCTCGCGCTGCCGTCCACCGACCAGCTCTTCGACGTGACCACCCTGCTCAGCAGCCGCACCCAGGTGCGGGTGTGGTGGCAGTCGGCCACCGACTGGCGGTCCGACGTGATCTCGGCGTCCGGCGAGACGAGTACGCGCACGGCGGCCGCCGTTGTCACGACGTGGGACTACGAGGACAACCGCGTCGTGGCCACGGCCCCGGAGGCCCCCGGCACGGTCCGTCTCCCGACCGCCACCGACACGCTGCCCCCGCCGCTCGCCGCCCGGATGCTGGGGGCCGCCACCGGGGCCGAGGTCACGTCGGTCCCCCCGCGCCGGGTTGCCGGACGGCCCGCCGTGGGCGTCCGGTTCCAGCCGGCCGACCCCCTCACGAGCATCGGCCACGTCGACGCCTGGGCCGACGAGGCGTCCGGGATCCCGGTCCTCGTCGAGGTCTTCGCCCGCACCGGCGAGACGGCCGCGATGTCGAGCACGTTCCTGGACTTCACCGACACCGCCCCGGCCCAGGCCGACCTGGCCTTCACGCCGCCGCCGGGGGTGCGCGTGCGGGCCGGCCAGCGCTACGACCTCGTCCGCGACGTCGTGCGCTCGGCCGGGGCCCGGCCCCCCGCCACGCTGCTCGGCTTCGACCGCTCCACACCGGCGCCCGGCCTCGAGCCCATCGGGGAGTACGGTCAGGGCGTCACCCAGCTCGCGGTGAGCGCCCTGCCGGAGAGACTCGCCGGCCCGCTACGGGAGCAGCTCGTCCTCGCGGCGAGTGCCACGCGCATACCCGAGGGGGTCGTGGTCACCGTGGGTCCGGTCGGTCTGCTGCTCACCGACGCCGGCGCGAGAGGCCAGTCGTGGCTCGTCGCCGGCACCCTCACGCAGGACGGGCTGGTGCGGGCCGCGGCCCAGCTCGGGTCGGTGACCGCCTCGTGATCCGCACGCAGGGGCTGACGAAGCGCTACGGCTCCGTCCTCGCCGTCGACGACGTCGCCCTCGACGTACAGCCGGGCGACATCTACGGGTTCCTCGGCGCCAACGGCTCCGGGAAGACCACGACCGTGCGCTGCCTGCTCGGACTGGTGCTGCCCACCTCGGGCTCGGTCGAGCTGCTGGGGCGGCCGATGCCCAAGGCGCGCTCCACCGTGCTCCCCCGGGTCGGCGCGCTCGTTGAGGGCCCCGGTGCCTACGCCCACCTCTCGGGGCTCGACAACCTGGTGCTGCACGACGCCAGTGGCAGCGGCCCCGCCGGGCCCCTCGGCGGCGGGC
>JBDSYO010000344.1:0-3357 GCA_039925625.1 Lapillicoccus sp.
GGTGGGCCCGGACGCGACCAGCGTCCGGGCCCACCGGCATACCCGGCCGTCAACGGGCGAGAGTCGTACGTGCGTTCGGGTAGCGTCTGGGCCATGGGCGCCCCACCGACCGCAGCACCGGCGGCTCAGGTCAAGACCGAGCGGCTGCTCAACCTCGTCATCGCCCTGCTGGCGACGCGGATGCCGCTGTCCAAGGCGCGCATCCGGGCCGCGGTGCCGCAGTACCACGGGACCGCGTCCGACGAGGCGTTCGACCGGATGTTCGAGCGCGACAAGGACGAGCTGCGTGAGCTGGGCATCCCCCTCGTCACGGCCGTCATCGACCCGGTCTTCGACGACGAGCTGGGCTACCGGATAGACAAGCGCGAGTATGCGCTCCCCGAGATCGCGTTCGAGCCCGACGAGGTGACCGCCCTGGCCCTCGCGGCACGCACCTGGACCCGGGCGAGTTTGGCCGGGCCGGCGGCATCGGCGCTGCGCAAGCTGAGGGCGGCCGGGGTCGTCATGGACGAACGCTCCCTCGTCGGCATCGAGCCCGTCGTCCGCACCACCGAGGAGGCGTTCGAGCCGCTGCGCCGGGCCGTGCGCGACCGCCAGGTGGTGACCTTCGGCTATCGCAAGCCGGAGGGGGAGAGCGCCACCCGTCACCTGCAACCGTGGGGGCTCGCGCAGTGGCACGGCCGCTGGTACCTCACGGGCCACGACCTCGACCGTGGCTCTCCCCGGGTCTTCCGGGTCAGCCGGGTCGACGGAGCCGTGCGCACGGTCGGGCCGGTGGGGGCCTACGAGATCCCCGCGGACCACGACCCGAGGTCGATGGTGGAGACCACCCAGGTCTCCACCAGCCCCACGCGGGCCGCCACGATCCGGGTGCGGTTCGGCAGTGGCAACGCCCTGCGCCGCCGCGCGGTGGGTCCGCCGGTCGACGAGGACGGCTGGACGCGGGTGCAGGTCGACTTCCGCGACCTCGACCGGCTGGCCGACGAGCTCGCCGGCTACGGGCCGGACGTCGTCGCCGACGCCCCCGACGACCTGCGCGACGCTGTCGTCCGGCGGCTGCAGGGCGCGGCAGCCGCCACCGACGGAGCGGGCCGATGAGCGCCACCCGACGCCCCGCGGAGTCGGCCACCAGCCGGCTCTCCCGCCTGCTCGACATGGTGCCCTGGCTGCTGGCCCACCAGGGCGTCGCGCTCGAGACCGCGGCCGCGGAGTTCGGGGTCACGCCGGATCAGCTGGTCGCGGACCTCGAGCTCCTCTTCGTGTGCGGCACACCGGGAGGGATGCCCGACGACCTCATCGAGGCCGACTGGGAGGACGGGCGGGTCTTCATCGGCAACGCCGACGTCATCGCCCGCCCTCTGCGCCTAAGCGTCGACGAGGCCCTGGCCCTCATGGTCGGGCTGCGCGCCTTGGCCACGACGCCGGGTCTGGCCGACCACGACGCGGTGGCCCGGACGCTGAGCAAGCTCGAAGAGGCCACGGGGGCCGTGGGCGCACCGAGCACCCGCGTACAGGTGTCCATCGACGACGGCGCACGCGAGTCGGTCCTACGCCGCGCCCGGGACGCGGTGCAGCATCACCGGCGGCTCCACCTCGCCTACCTCGTCGCCACGCGCGACGAGGTCACCGAGCGTGACGTCGACCCGATGCGGGTCGTCTACCTCGACGGGCACTGGTACCTCGAGGGCTGGTGCCACCGGGCCGAGGACGTGCGGCTGTTCCGGCTCGACCGGGTCCAGTCCCTCGACGTGCTCGACGTCGATGGCACCCCTCCGCCCCAGGCGCAGCCCCGCGACGTCGGCGACGCCCTCTTCACCGCGGGAGAGGAGGACCTCGAAGTGGTGCTCGAGACCGACCGCGGCGGGGCCTGGATCGTCGACTACTACCCCGTCGACCACGTCGACACCCTCCCCGACGGGGGCCGCCGCGTCACCCTGCACGTCTCCGACCCCGCACTGGTCCGTCGCCTCGCCTGGCGCCTCGGCGGGCACGTCCGGGTCGTGCGGCCCGTTGACCTCGCGGAGAGCGTCACCGCCGGGGCACAACAGGCACTGGGCGCGTACACAGCGGGTCCCCGGACGATCGACGCGTAGACTGTGGCACCACCGACTCGGAAGGCTTGTCAGGACCATGTGGAGAGACCTCCTTCAGCCCAGCCACCTGCTCATCGTCGGGGTGCTCCTGGTCATCCTGTTCGGCTGGAAGAAGCTGCCCGACGCGGCCCGCAGCGTGGGCCGCTCCATGCGGATCTTCAAGTCCGAGGTCTCGGAGATGAAGAACGACGGCAAGGAGGGCCGCCCGAGCCCCGCCGCCGGCGAGACCGTGCCCGGAGACGTCGTGCCCCCGCCGGCCCCCCAGCAGCCGGCCCAGCAGTATGCGCCGCAGCCGCCCCCGCAGTACGCACCGCAGCCGGCACCTCAGCCCGCACCGCAGTACGCACCGCAGCAGGGCCAGGCCGGGCAGCCGGTCCCGCCCCAGAGCGCGCCGCAGCCCGCGGCTCAGCCGGTTCCGCAGCCGCAGCCCGAGCGGCACGACTCCGCCAACCCGGCGCTCTGAGCGCCGCTCCGCCCTCGCGATCCCGAACGGTCCGGCACTGACGCATGGCCTTCAAGCGGTTCCGCAAGCAACGCGACCCCGAAGGGCGGATGTCGCTCGGCGACCACCTGCGTGAGCTGCGTCGTCGGTTCGTCATCGCGGCGCTGGCGATCATCGTCTGTGCTGCCGTGGGCTGGTGGAAGTACGACTGGATCTTCGAGAAGCTCATCGCCCCGATCAAGCTCGTGGCCGCCGAGCGGGGCAGCTCGATCGCGACGGTGAACTTCACCGGCATGACCGACGCCTTCTCGATCCTCGTGACGGTGGGCCTGTTCGTCGGCGTCGTCATCGCCTCGCCGGTGTGGCTGTTCCAGATCTGGGGGTTCATCGTCCCGGGCCTGACCAGCCGCGAACGTCACACCGCCATGTTCTTCATCGGCGCCGCGGTCCCGCTGTTCATCGGAGGCTGCGCGCTGGGCTACCTCACCCTGCCCCGGGCCGCCACGGCGCTGTTGTCGTTCACGCCCACCGACGCCACCAACATCCTGCCGGCCGACACCTACCTCAACTTCGTCCTCAAGTTCATCCTCGCGTTCGGCCTCGCCTTCCTGCTGCCGGTCTTCCTCGTCGGCCTCAATGCGGCGGGCGTGCTGCCGGCCCGGGTCATGCTCCGCGGTTGGCGCCCGGCGGTCTTCCTCATCTTCCTGTTCGCGGCCATGATGACGCCCTCACCCGACCCCTGGTCGATGATCTTCCTGGCCCTGCCGATGGTGGGCCTCTACTTCGCCGCCGTCGGGGTCGGGTTCCTGCTCGACCGCCGCA
>JBDSYO010000345.1:0-2670 GCA_039925625.1 Lapillicoccus sp.
CCACGACCCGTCCGTCGGCCCGCAGCCTCGTCACCACGTCGCGCTTGTGCTCCGGCATGACCTTGGCCTCGACGTGCGCTATCCCCAGGGTGCGGGCGACCGCCCGCGCCGTGACCTCGTGGTCGCCCGTGAGCATGACCACGTCGATCCCGTCGGCCCGCAAGGCCAGCAGGGCGGCCGCAGTGGACTTCTTGACCGCGTCGGCAACCACCAGAAGGGCGGCGGCCGCGTCGTCAACCCCCACGTAGACCACGCTCGCGCCGTCGGCGCGCAGGCGGTCGGCTTCGCGGTCGAAGTCGCGCGTGTCGAGGCCGTAACCACGCAGGAAGCCGGCTGAGCCGACGAGCACGCGCCGGCCGTCCACCCGGCCGACCACACCCTGGCCGACGGGCGCGTCGAAGTCGGAGACCTCGGGGACGGTCAGCCCGGCCTCCGTGGCCGCGGCGACGACCGCCAGGCCCAGAGGGTGCTGTGACGCGCGCTCGACGCCGGCCGCCAGCCGCAGCACCTCGTCGGCGTCGCCGCCCGGCGCGGGCACGATCTGGATCACGGAGGGCCGCCCCTCGGTGAGGGTGCCCGTCTTGTCGACCACGAGGGTGTCGACCTTCTCCAGCCGCTCGAGCGCCTCGGCGTCCTTGACCAGCACGCCGAGCGAGGCTCCACGGCCGACGCCCACCATGATCGACATCGGCGTCGCCAGACCCAGAGCACAGGGGCAGGCGATGATGAGGACGGTGACGGCGACGACGAGCGCGTGGGGCAGCCGCGGGTCGGGCCCGAGCGTGGCCCAGAGGACGAAGGCGAGCACGGCGGTCACGAGAACGGTCGGCACGAAGACCGCGGACACGCGGTCGGCGAGCCGCTGGATGGGTGCTCGCGAGCGCTGGGCGTCGGCCACCATCTGCACGATGCGGGCCAGCATCGTGTCGCGCCCGACCTTGCCTGCGCGGATGACCAGCGACCCGGTCTGGTTGACCGTCCCTCCGATGACAGCGTCGCCGGGGCGCTTCGTCACGGGCATCGACTCGCCGGTGACCATGGACTCGTCCAGGGTCGAACGCCCTTGGTCCACCTCGCCGTCGACCGGGACGGCCTCTCCCGGACGCACCCGCAGCAGGTCGCCCACGTGCACCAGGTCGAGGGTGACGTCCTCCTCGGAGCCGTCCGGGCTCACGCGGTGGGCGGTCTTCGGGGTGAGGTCGAGCAGGGCACGGATGGCCCCGGAGGTGCTCTCCCGGGCGCGCAGCTCGAGCACCTGTCCCAGCAGGACGAGAGCGGTGATGACCGCGGCGGACTCGAAGTAGACCGAGACGGCTCCGTCGGTGCGGAAGGAGGCCGGGAAGAGGCCGGGCGCCACGGTGGCGACGACGCTGAACAGCCAGGCGACCCCGGTGCCGATGGCGATGAGGGTGAACATGTTCAGCTGCATCGTCCGCACCGAGGCCCAGCCGCGCTGGAAGAACGGCAGTCCCGCCCAGAGGACCACGGGGGTCGCGAACAGCAGCTGCACCCAGGTGGAGGCGGTCGCGGGGATGGCGTCATGCAGGGCCGGCACCAGGTCGCGCCCCATCCCGAGCAGGACGACGGGGACGCTCAGCGCCACGGCCACCCATAGGCGACGGGTCATGTCGGCGAGCTCGGGGTTGGGGCCGCTGTCCGCGGTCACCGTGACGGGTTCCAGGGCCATCCCGCAGATGGGGCACGACCCCGGCCCGGAGCGCCGGATCTCGGGGTGCATCGGGCACGTCCACTCGGCCAGGTCGCCCGCCGGACCAGCTGCGTGTGCAGCAGCCTCAGGGTCGGGGCCGGCCGCGAACCGGGCCCGGCAGCCGGCGGAGCAGAAGACGTGGGTATGCCCGTCCACCTCCAGCCGGTGCTCGCTGGTGGCTGGGTCCACATCCATGCCGCACACCGGATCCTTGGCCCGGGTCGACGAGGGGTGGGCGTGCTCGCGGTGCGTACTCATGGTGAAAGCATACCCCTAGGGGGTATGTGAGCGAACGCCTTCCTGAAGGCGGCCACCGGGACGGGTCGTGAGCAGTGCGGGCGAGCGCGTGTGCTGGCATGAGGCGCGGGGGTCTGGCCTCGGCCGGATGGTGGAGTCGTGGAGACGGAGTTGTGGTGGGACCGCCCAATCGCCCGCCCTGCGGGGGTGGACGCGCGTACCCTCGGGGACGGATCGGGGGGCGATTTCAGTCTCCAGGGGTACACGATGTTCAGTCCCTCTCCGCGGATGGTCACCCGATCGGCCCGACTGGCTCTCAGTGCGGTGGTGGTCACGCTGGCCACCTGGGGGCTCACGGCAACGGCGGCGGCGTCCTCACCCATGTCCACCTATGTCGTGGTGCTCCACGGGGGGCGCGGTGTCGACCCGGGGGCGGAAGCGGCCGCCGCGGCCCGACAGTCGGGTGGAGCTGTGGGCTTCGTCTACCGACACGCCCTGCAGGGGTTCTCGATGACTGCCTCCACCGCGGCGGCCGACGCCCTCCGCCAGCGCCCCGGCGTCGCGTCGGTGACGCCTAGCGCCACGCGCAGCATCACCGCGACGACCCAGCCCGGCCCCACCTGGGGCCTCGACCGGGTCGACCAGCGGGCCCTGCCGCTGGACTCGGCCTACACTTACGACGCAACCGGGGCGGGGGTCGTCGTCTACGTGCTCGACACCGGCAT
>JBDSYO010000346.1:0-5511 GCA_039925625.1 Lapillicoccus sp.
GCCCCCTCGGCCATGATCGCGTCGGCGGCTTTGGTGATGGTGCCCCCCGTGTCGATCATGTCGTCGACGAGGATGCAGATCCGGCCCTTGACCTGGCCGACCACCCGGTTGGCGGTGACCTCGTTGGGGCGGCTGATGTCGCGGGTCTTGTGGATGAACGCGAGCGGAGCGCCGCCGAGCCGCCGCGACCACTCCTCGGCCACCTTGATCCGCCCGGCGTCCGGCGAGACGACCGTGAGCTGCTGGTCGCCGTAGCGCTCCTGCACGTAGTCGCTGAGGATCGGCTGCGCCATGAGGTGGTCGACCGGGCCGTCGAAGAAGCCCTGGATCTGGGCCTGGTGCAGGTCCACCGCCATGAGCCGGTCGGCCCCCGCGGTCTTGAACATGTCGGCCATGAGCCGGGCCGAGATCGGCTCGCGGCCGCGGTGCTTCTTGTCCTGGCGGGCGTACCCGTAGAAGGGCAGCACGACGGTGATCCGCTTGGCCGACGCCCGCTTCAGCGCGTCGACCATGATCAGGTGCTCCATGATCCAGTGGTTGATCGGGGAGGTGTGGCTCTGGATGACGAAGGCGTCCGACCCGCGCACCGACTCCTCGTAGCGCACGTAGATCTCGCCGTTGGCGAAGTCGTAGGCGCTCGTCGGGACCAGCCCGGTGCCCAACGCGTGGGCCACGTCGTCGGCCAGCTCGGGGTGGGCGCGACCCGAGAACACCATGAGGTTCTTCTGGGTGGTCTTGATGATGCCGGTCACGTGGGGCCGCCTTCGACGGTCAGGTCCTCGGTATGCGGGTGCGCCAACTCCGACGACTCTGTAGCGCCGCCTCGGTTGCGGGCCACCCAGCCGTCGACGTTGCGCTGGCGGCCGCGGGCCACCGCGAGCGCCCCGGAGGGCACGTCCTGCGTCACGGCGGAGCCGGCGGCGACGTAGGCGTCGTCGGCGATGGTCACGGGGGCCACGACGACCGAGTTGCTGCCGACGAAGCTGTCGGCGCCCACCGTCGTGTGGTGCTTCGCGACGCCGTCGTAGTTGGCGAAGATCGTGCCCGCGCCGATGTTGGCTCGCTCCCCGATGGTGACGTCACCGGCATACGTGAGGTGAGGCACCTTGGCCCCCGCCGCGATCCGCGCGTTCTTGGTCTCGACGAAGCCGCCGATCTTGCCGCCGGCGCCGAGCTCGGTGCCGGGCCGCAGGTAGGAGAACGGCCCCACCGTGGCGCCGGGCCCGATGAGGGCCAGCAGCGCCTGGGTGCGCACGACGCTGGCACCGTCACCGACCTCGACGTCGGTGAGGGTGGTGTCGGGACCGATGACGCAGTCGGCGCCGATGCTCGTCGCGCCGTGGATCTGGGTGTTGGGGTGCACCACGGTGTCGGGGCCGATCGTCACCGCGGCGTCGATCCACGTCGTCGCCGGGTCGACGACGATGGCCCCGTCGCGCATCGCCTTCTCGACGGTGCGCCGGTTGAGCTCGGCGCCGAGCCGGGCGAGCTGCACCTTGTCGTTGACGCCCTCGGTCTGCCAGAGGTCGGTGACCTGGTGCGCGCGCACCGTGAGGCCGTCGGCCCGGGCGAGGGCCACGACGTCCGTCAGGTAGCGCTCGCCCTGGGCGTTGGCGCTGCCGACCCGGGGTAGGACGGCGCGCAGGACGGCGAGGTCGAACGCATACAGGCCGGAGTTGACCTCATCGATCTGCAGCTGCTCAGGGGTGGCGTCGCGATGCTCGACCAGCGCGACCACGCCACCGTCGGCGTCGCGGACGACCCGGCCGTAGCCGGTGGGGTCGGGCACGGTGGCGGTGATGACGGTGACCGCGGACGCCGCGGCCGCGTGGGCCTCGAGGAGGCCGCCGAGGGTCTCGGCGGTGAGCAGGGGGACGTCGCCGTAGGTGACGAGCACCGTGCCGGTCAGCTCGGCCGGCAGTGCGGCCAGGCCGCACTCGACGGCCCGTCCGGTGCCGGGCACCTCGTCCTGGTCGGCGACGACGACGTCGGGGTCGAGCTCCGCCACATGCTCGGCGACCCGGTCGCGCTGGGCCCGCACGACGACGACGAGCTGGTGCGGATGGGTCCCCCGGGCCGCCGACACGGCGTGCTCGAGGAGGGAACGACCGCCGATGGTGTGCAGGACCTTGGGGAGCCGGGACCGCATCCGCGTGCCCTCACCGGCGGCGAGGACCACGACGGCGGCCGGACGAAGGGTGCTCACAGGGGTGGGACTCCCGGGGCTGGGTGGGCGCACGGCGCACGGCCGCCGGCCCGTTTGACGTCCAGGGCCGGGAGCCATGCTATCGGCGGGGCCCGCGCCGCTCCATCCGGCGACCACGATGGCGGATGGGCTCCCCGGGATGGAATCGAACCATCGTCGCTAATCCTGATTCAAAGTCAGGCGGGCCCTGCCAGCAGACCAACCGGGGAACGACCCGAGAAGGCTAGTGGACCACCGTCAGCCGGCTCACAGCCGCGAACGGAAGACCGCGACGTCGGCGGACTGCCAGTCGCCGTGGTCGTTGCGCCAGCCCAGCAGGTCGTGGAACTGCGGCGCGGCGTTGGCCATCGCGTGGCCGATGACGTTGCTGGTGCCGATGCCGTACTGCGCCTGCAGGCTGCGGACGAGCGCCAGCGCCGCGTCGACCTGCGCCGACCGGTCGAGGATCTCCTGGTCGGCCCAGGTCGGGCCGGAGCCCGCCGCCTGCACCATCTCGATGCCGATGGCCACGTCGTTGAGCCCGATCGTGTGACGGCAGCGGACGCTCGTCGGCACGAGCTGGTAGACGGTGCCGTCCTGGTCGACGACGAAGTGCGCGCAGACGTTGGGCAGCTCGCCGAGGTTGGGGACGTCGGCCGCGAAGCTGTTGCGGGTCGACGACCACGTGCCGCCCGCCGTGTAGTGCAGGACGATCACCGTCGGGTCCAGGTGCGCGGTGGCGGAGCCCGAGTGCCGCAGCGAGTAGGCCGCCATCTCGGCCAGGCGGGTGGCGGGGTAGGGGATGAGCGCGGGGACGATCCGCGGGCCGCTGGGGGCGCTAGGGGCGCTGGGGGTGGCCTTCGGGGACGCGGTCGCACGGGTCGGGGCGGCCGCGGCGGGAGCCGACAGCGCCGTCACCTCGACCGTCGGGCCGGCAGCGACGCCGGTGGTGCCGGGAGCGACGAAGAGCGGCGCATCCGTCGCGGTGTCGGACGCCGGCGGCGCCGTGACGGCGGCCGCGGTTGTCGTGGGCGCGGTCGTCGGGGCGTTCACCAGGGCCGCCTGCTCGCTGCCGCAGGCGGTCAGGGCGAACCCCGACGCGACGACGGTGGCGAGCCCGGTGACGAGCGGCGCGGCATACCCGCGTGCTCTCCGCCGACGCCCCCCGTGCACGCGCTCACGGTAGCCGCCGCACCGGGAGGGGCGAGCGGTCACGGCACAATGCGGGCATGAGCGCACGCGAGGGGTCCCGGGAGGGCGGCCGCGGCCGGTCGCGGATGACCGGACCCCAACGGCGTGAGCAGCTGCTCGAGGTGGGGCGGAAGCTGTTCGCCGAGAAGGGGTTCGAGGGCACGAGCGTCGAGGAGATCGCGGCCAGCGCCAAGGTCTCCAAACCGGTGGTCTACGAGCACTTCGGGGGCAAGGAGGGCCTGTATGCGGTGGTCGTCGACCGCGAGATCCGCACCCTGCTCGACGGCATCACCGACGCCCTCAGCGCCGAGACGACGTCGCGGGGCCTGCTCGAGGCCGCCGCCCTCGCGCTGCTCGACTACGTGGAGGGGTCGACCGACGGCTTCCGGATCCTCGTGCGCGACTCACCCGCGGGCCAGTCCACGGGGTCGTTCGCGAGCCTCATCAGCGACGTCGCCAGCCAGGTCGAGCACCTGCTCGCCGCCGAGTTCCGCTCGCGCAAGCTCGACCCCAAGACGGCACCGCTGTATGCGCAGATGCTCGTCGGCATGGTCGCCCTCACCGGTCAGTGGTGGTTGGACTCCCGGAAGTTCAAGAAGGCCGACGTGGCAGCGCACCTGGTCAACCTGGCCTGGAACGGCCTGAGCGGGCTCGAGGCGAAGCCGCGGCTCGGCGGCGGCTGACCGTCAGCCCGGCCGTTGGGCCACGGCGAAGATCCGGCTGAACCCGAGCACCACACCCCAGGGGCGCCGGGGGTAGGCCCGATCGAGCTCCGCCGTGTAGGCGTCGAGGAACGCCGTGCGCTCCCCCTCGTCGGTGAGCACGTCGAGCACGGGCCGTAGACCGGTGCCCCGCACCCACTCCAGCACGGGAGACGGTTGGGTGCCTGAGGGGTCGAGGACGTGCTGGTACTCGGTGACCCAGACGTCGGGCCGCAGTCCCAGGTCGGCGAGCACCGCAAGGTAGGCCTCGGGGGCCGCGACGCCGAGCGCCCGCTGCAGATGCGGAAGCAGGTCGTCGGCCCGGGGATGGCGGGCCGCGACCTCACGCATGAGGGCGTGCGACGGCGCGTCGAAGTTGTTCGGCACCTGCATGGCGAACCAGCCGTCGGGGGCGAGCTGCTCGACCCACGTAGGGATGAGGTGCAGGTGGTCGGGCACCCACTGCAGGGCCGCGTTGGTGACGAGCACGTCGACCGGGGCGCCGACGTCGGCCGGGACCCACTCCTGCGCTCGCGCCTCCACCCACTCCACGCGGCCCTCGGTGTCGAGGTCGCGCGCGGCGGCCAGCATCTGAGGGGAGGAGTCGACCCCGACGATGCGGGCGTCCCGCCAACGGGCGGCAAGGCCCAGCGTGAGCGGGCCGTCGCCACACCCGAGGTCGACGACGACCCGCGGGTCCGTCGCGCCCACCCGGGCGAGCAGGTCGGCAAACGGCCGGCCGCGATGGGTGGCGAACAGCGCATACTGCGCCGGGTCCCAAGCCATGTGCGCTCCCTCAATTGTCTTGACGTCAAGATACTTGACGGCGGCTAGACTCGGCAAGGTGCCGACCACCTCTTCCCCGTCCGAGGACGAGGTCGACCGCATCGTCGCGGCGTGGGCCCGCGAGCGCCCCGACCTCGACGCCTCCCCGCTGCTGGTCCTCTCCCGGATCTCGCGCCTGGCCCGCCACCTCGACCTGGCCCGCGGTGCGGCCTTCGCCGAACGTGGCCTCGAGCTCTGGGAGTTCGACGTGCTGTCGGCGCTGCGCCGGTCCGGGCAGCCGTACCAGCTGTCGCCGGGCCAGCTGGTGACCCAGACCCTGGTCACCTCCGGCACCATGACCAACCGCGTCGACCGGCTCGCGGCCAGGGGGTTGGTCTCGCGCAGCCCTGATCCCAGCGACCGTCGCGGCGTCATCGTGGCCCTCACCGACACCGGACGTGAGGCCGTCGACGGCGCCCTCGTCGACCTCCTGCGCCGCGAGCGCGAGCTGCTGGCGCGGATGCCCGAGGCCCAGCGCCACGACCTCGCCTCGCTGCTGCGAGGCCTCCTCGAGCCGTTCGACGCCTGACTTGGGCGGGGCCGGGGGGCGGCCACTAGGCGGCGTAGTCACCCTTCACCCAGCCGATGACGGCCCGCCCGATGGCCGAG
>JBDSYO010000347.1:0-3949 GCA_039925625.1 Lapillicoccus sp.
TGGTCCAGTGCGTCCCGGATCTCGTCCGGACGGATCGAAAGCTCCGTCATGGTGTCTCTTCTCCTCAGGTCGGCGGGTGCCGGTGCGTATGCGGGTGGGTGTCGCGAGATGGTGCGGGCGTCGTCCCCGGACGGGGTCAGGCGCCGAAGTGCAGCTTGGCGGCGTCGAGCCGCCGCAGGATCGTGCCGTCGACGACGTCGTCGCCGATCTCCACCCGGATCCCGCCGATGACCGACGGGTCGATGATGGTGTTGAGGTGGATGTCCTTGCCGCCGTAGTAACCCGACAGGGCGGTGGCCAGGCGCTCTCGCTGACGCTCGTCGAGGGCGACCGCGCTGATCACCGTGGCGGCCAGCTGCTCCCGCCGACGGGAGGCCACCGCGAGGTAGCCGTCGAGCACCTGGTCGAACCGACGGCCCCGGGGGACCCGGACGGCCTGCCGCACCAGGCGCACGGTCTCGGCCGTGGCCCGCCCCTCGAGGAGCTCGGAGACGAGCTGGTCCTTGCCCTGAGGGTCGGAGCGCCGGTCGGTCAGCGAGTCACGCAGCTGGGGGTTGCCCGCGACGATGCGCTCGAAGCGGAACAGCTCGTCCTCGAGCTGGTCGGCCCGGCCGGCCTTCTCGGCCGAGGCCACGACGGCTCCGACGGCGAGGGACTCCAGCGTGTCGGTGAGGTCGTGCTCCTCCGACCACCGCTGACGGGCCGCGGCCTTGGCCACGACGAGCGCCTCGGGCCCCACCCTGCCGGCGAAGAGCCGCTCGACGAGCTCGGCCTTGGGCTCCCCCTCACGGGAGGGGTCGGCCACCGCGCGGCGGAGGGCCACGGTGCCGTCGAGCGCGTCGGAGATGCCGAAGAGGTCCTCGGCCAGGCGGGCCCGGTCGACCTCGCCGTCGAGCACCCCCTGGAAGGTGTTCTCGACGGCGGCCGCCGCGCTACGTGACGATCCGTGCATCAGACGTCCTGGGAGCCGGTGGGGGCAGCCGCCGAGGCCGTGTCGCCGACCGACTCGGGCGTGGTGCCCTGGCCGGTGCGCTCGGGCCGGACCGAGCCGGACTCCAGCTCGGCCAGGAAGCGCTCGACGATCCCGCGCTGACGGGTCTCGTCCTCGAGCGACTCGCCGACGATGCGGCCCGCGAGGTCCGTGGACAGCCGGCCCACCTCACCCCGCAGCTGGATGCTGGCCTGCTGACGCTCGGCCTCGATCTGCTTGTGGGCGCTCTCGGTGATCCGGGCCGCCTCCTGCTGCGCCTTGTCCCGCAGGTCGGCGACGATCTGCGCGCCCTGGGCCTTGGCGTCCTCACGGATGCGGGACGCCTCGGCGCGCGCCTCGTGGAGCTGGTGGTTGTACTGGTCCAGGGCCGCCTGCGCAGCGGCCTGGGCCTCCTCCGCCTTGTGGATCCCGCCCTCGATCGCCGCCGTGCGCTCGGCGTAGATCTGCTCGAGCCGGGGCACGACGCGCTTGGCGACGACGTAGTACAGGATCGCGAACACCACGAGCCCGAAGAAGAACTCCATCGGGTGCGGGATGATCGGCGCGGCGGTCGCCCAGAACCCGCCGTCGCCCTCTCCATCGGCGAACGGCATGACTGTCGTGACCTCGGGGGTCAGCAGTGCGGACATGAGCCTCTCCTCACGAGCAGGGTCTCAGCAGGTTCTTCAGTGGTAGCGACGCAGTGGCGACGCAGTGTGGATCGTCAGGCCTTGAAGACGAAGGCCAGGGCGATACCGAAGATCGCGAGCGCCTCGGTGATGGCCATGCCGAGGAAGGCGATCGGCTGGAGCATGCCCCGGGCCTCGGGCTGGCGGGCCACCCCGTTGATGTAGGCGGCGAAGATGAGGCCGACACCGATACCGGGGCCGATGGCGGACAGGCCGTAACCGAGGATGGCGATGTTGCCGGTCATGACGATTTCCGTTCTGGTGTGGTGTCCCGGCGGCGGGTTACCGCCGGGGCCTTTCGGTACTGCGTATCAGTGGGAGTCGGCGACGGCGCCGGCGATGTAGAGCGCCGCCAGGAGGGTGAAGACGTAGGCCTGCAGGAACTCGACCAGCAGCTCGAACAGGAACATCACGAAGGCGAAGATCCAGGTGACCCCGCCCGCGACGCTGAGGATGCCGCCCGAGGTGAGCAGGTAGTAGCCGCCGGTGATGAACAGGACGAGCAGCAGGTGGCCGGCGAACATGTTGCCGAAGAGCCGCAGGGCCAGTGTCACCGGACGGGTGAACAGGTCGGTGATGAGCTCCAGGAAGAAGATCACCGGGACGATCCAGCCGGGCAGGCCCGACGGGACGAGCGACTTGAAGTAGCCCACGAAGCCGTGCTTGCGCATACCGACCGCGTGGAAGGTGATCCAGACGATGAGGGTCAGGGCGATCGGGAGGCCGATGCGGCTCATGGCCGGGAAGGAGAACGGCGGCAGGACCCCGAAGATGTTGTTGACCAGGATGATCATGAACAGCGAGAAGAGCAGCGGGACGAACCGCAGGAACTCCTTGCTGCCGATCAGGTCGCGGGCGATGCCGTTGCGCACCAGGCCGTAGACCGCCTCGGTGGCCATCTGGCCCTTGCTGGGGACGAGGGCCTTCTGCTTCGTCGTCGCCAGGAGGAACCAGATGATGAGCCCGCCCGCGACGACCATGAGCAGGGCCGGCCGGGTGATAGCGAACGCTCCACTGCCGATGAGGGGGTCCCAGAAGTCCTTCACGCCGGGCGCCTCGTAGTCCGTGGGGACGACAGCGGCAACGATGCTCACGGGAGACTCCTTGTGATGCGCGGGACGCAGCAGTGCTGGTGGGTCGGGCGCCGGACCCCGTCAGCACGAGCGACCGCCACGATGGCCGGCACGCCGTCCCTACTAGGTACCGCCGAGTTCACTGAGAACCGTACCTGAACCAGATCAGGTAGAGCGACAGGGCCATTCCGCCGATGATCCCCACCGGAAGGAGAAACGCGGTGCCTAGCCAGTGGTCCAGACCCCACCCGATCCCGCCGTAGAGGAGCGGTCCGGCGAGCATGTACCCGCCCACCTTGGTCCACATCTCCGAGTCGCGGCGCAGCTGGTCGCGCTCGGTCTCGTCGGGCTCGGGGTCGGGCGGCGTGGACGGCGGCTGGGACGGCGGCGTGGGGCTCATGGCGTGGGTGACTCCCGGTCATCGGGTCTCGTCCTTCGGCAGCGCCGCATCGCCCTGTGGGTCGTAGACGAAGATGCGCAGCCGCTTGTAGGCGCGCAGCTCGAAGAAGAGCCAGACGAGCGCGCACACGGTGATGGTCACCCCGACGGCATACCCGGAGACCCAGGTGGCGTCACGGACCGCGAACATGACGGCCCCGAGGAACAGCACCTTGGCGGTGTAGGTGGCCATGACGACGGCCATCACCGTCGTGGGCGGCAGGTCGGCCGTACGCTTCATGACGAGCAGCGTGAGGCTGAAGAAGCCCACGACGAGGGCGGCGCCGAGGGCGGCCGACCCGGCGGCCAGTGGGCTCGAGGCCAGACCGACACCGATGCACACGACCGCGGCGACCAGCGTGGGCCACACCGACCCGCGGAGCAGCTGAGCGAAGGCGTCGCTCTGGCCGCTGGGCTGGGCTGCGGTGCTCATGGTGACCTGCTCTGGCTCGTCCGGATGCGGGCGGCGGTGCGTCGCACGCGGGGGGCGGGGCGTGGGTGGTGCGCTGAGAGACCGGGTTCAGGACTCTTCCAGGTGCTTGTGAAAACTATCACAAGCGCCGTGGCGTGGTCCACCGGGGAAGCCATACCGTGATCGTGACCGCGACCGCAAGGCACGCCGCGATGACCAGGCCCGCCCGCCAGCTCTCGACGAAGGCGAAGGAGACGGTGCCCAGGGCGAGCAGGGCCGCCCACATGTAGAGGATCAGCACGGCGTTGCGGTGGCCGTGGCCGATCTCCAGCATCCGGTGGTGCAGGTGCTTCTTGTCGGCCTGCCA
>JBDSYO010000348.1:0-4632 GCA_039925625.1 Lapillicoccus sp.
CGCGGGCCGGCCGCTGACGGCCGGGTGGCACAGTACCGGCGTCGTCGCCGGCCTGGGCCTGAGGCGCTGGGGCGCCTCGCACATCTCCTCGTCTCTCGGGGTCATTCGACACCACCCGAGGCGATCCGCGCCACAGGTGACCCAGGATTGGCCGATTCGTGACCTGCCCCTGTCGTGCGTCCCCCTTCCGGCCTACCGGGTCCGGTCGCTTGGGGACGGTGTTCTTGTTCCTGCCACCCGTTCGACATCGTGACGTCGGCCGCCTCCGGCGACCGAGCCCTGCGCACGGTATGACGCAGAAGACCGACCCCTACGCTAGGTTCTACCCTGCACGAGGAGCCCCTACCCGATGCCCATCACCCGCCGTCGCGACCGCGCGTGCGCCACGCTCGACCAGTCGGTGAGCCCCCCCGATGACGGGCCCGGTGTCCGAGGACTGGACGGGAGGATCGCGTGAGCGACCACGACTTCCAGGACCTCCTGGCCGCCAACCGGGCCTACGCGGAAACCGCACCGGTCAAGGGGTTCGACGGAGTGGCCCACGCCGGGGTCGCCATGGTGACCTGCATGGACTCGCGGATCGACCCCCTGCGCATGGTCGGCCTCGAGCCGGGCGACGCGAAGATCTTCCGCAACCCGGGCGGCCGAGTGGACGACGCCGCCCTCGAGGCGCTCGTCCTCGGGGTGCACCTCCTCGGGGTGAACCGCATCCTCGTGGTCCCGCACACCCGGTGCGCGGTGGCCTCGAACACCGCGGCCGAGCTGCGCGAACGGGTCAGCGCCTCCGCCCAGAAGGATGCGACGTGGTATCCGTTCCACGTCGTGGAGGACCAGGAGGCGGCGCTGCGCCTCGACGTGCGCAAGGTCCTCACGCACCCCCTCATCCCCGAGCACGTCCACGTCGGCGGCTTCCTCTACGACGTCGACACGGGCCTGCTGGGCCAGATCGTCTGAGCTCCGAGTGCTGAGTGCTGAGGGGTGGGTCGACGCGTCCTACCCGTCGACCACGAGCAGGGCCCAGGTCTCGAAGTCGGGCACCGTCACCGTGATGCCGTCGGCATCCCCCTGCGTCGCAAGGGGGCTCAGCTGGGGTCCTCCGAGCGGGTGCCCGCAGCGCACCGTGGGCGACGGGTCGACCACCCGCACCCGCAGCCTCAGCCCGGACGCCGGCGCGCTGACCGCCCCGCTCCGGTTCCACCGGCTGTCCGGCTGGCCGCGGTAGTCGACGAGCTGCACGACCAGCCGCCCACCGACCCGGCTCGTACGCACCCAGACCCGACCCGCTTCGGGTCGGACGCTGGCCGGGGCGCCGATGAGCTCGACGTCCTCGTTGACACCGTTGACCATCGAGGCGCTGGTCTCATCGCTTTCACTCGCGAACAGCAGGTCTCCGTTGGCGACCGCGAAGTCGGTGAACAGCCGCAGGGTTCGCACTGCCGACGCGTCCAGCGTGGCGTAGCGCGGGTAGTAAGGGTCGACGAGCACCCCGTCGACCTCGCCCAGGAGGAGATACTGGCCGCCGGCCGCCCAGACGGTGGCGAGCGCGAGCCGCGCCGTCGCGACCTCCGCCGCGCCGCCGGCCGTCGCGAACGGGACGAGGTAGGCCGCGAGGATGACCGGGCGGCTGGGCGCGAGGTCGCGGGCCACCTCCACGAGGCGGACCAGGTCGGCGTAGTCGTCGCTCGGGGACCAGACCTCGATGTAGGTCGCGTCCTGGCGGGCCGTGACCGTCCGTCGGGTCGGGAAGTCGTTGACGTTGTTGAAGATCAGGGTCGACGACGGCAGGGCGTCGCGCACGGCGTCGATGAGGGCGGGGAACGCGTCCGCGAGATCGACGCGCTTCCCCGCCGCGGTGAGCGCGGTCTTGGGGTGGCCGTACTGGTCGAGGTGCAGACCGTCGAATCCGACCTCGGTGACCGCTCGACGCATCGCCCCGACGATGTGCCGCGACCACGCCGAACCCGGGGTGACGTCCATGATCCAGAGGAAGTCGGCCAGCATCCACGGCGACCCGTCGCGGCGGTGCAGGACCTGGTCGGGGTGAGCCGCGGCATACTCCTGGCCCGCGCCGTAGACGGCCGCGTAACCCAGTGCGGCGCCACCGATCTCGTGCACCGTGTCGACGAGCCGTCGCACCGTCGCCAACGAGAGCGGCCGGGCGAGCGGGTCGAGGAACTCGTCGGTGGGCGGCACCAGCTCGGCGTGGCGGTACATCCAGTCGTACAGCTGGACGACGTTGATGTGGAAGGCCCGCAGCGAGTCGGGCAGCGCCTCGTTGTCGGTCCGGTCCGCGGCGAAGTCGGCGAGGAAGCCGTAGCGGGGACGGGACATGGGGTCCTTCAAGACGTCGAACGCCGTTGCGGCGGAAGAGAACTCGGTGGTCAGACGGACGGCGTACGACCCGACGGGTAGCGGGCCGAGGTCGACCGCCTGTCGACCGGGGCGCAGGGCGACGGTATGCCGGCTGACCGGCTCGCCGAGGTGGCTGACCTCGACGACGGCGAGGTCGTCGCCACTGGCGTCGACGAGCAGCCGCACGGGTTCGCCGGGTGGGTGCGCGGTGCGCTCGGTGCGGACGTCCAACGGAGCGCCGGAGGGGCCGGCGGTCATGCCGAGAGGACCGCGTCGACCTGAGGGATCCGCTCGCGGTACGCCCGCAACAGGGACCGAGCGGTGGTGACGGAGTCGACCAGCGGGTGGAGGGCGAAGGCCTGCTCGGCCGCCACGGGTGACCCCGTCACCGCCGCCTCGATGGTGAGTCGTTCCACCGCCTTGACCTGGGCCATGAGCCCGAGCTGGTGCAGGTCGGGCGCCGTCACCGGAAGGGGTCGCGGACCGGTGCGACCGACCGTGACGGGCACCTCGACGACGGCGTCGGAGGGCAGCGCGGTGACGGTGGAGCCGTTGGCGACGTTGAGGATCATCGTGGCCTGCTCGTCATGGGTGATGGCCCGCATGAGGGCGAGGGCCACGCCCTCGTAGCCCCCGACGTCGGCGACCCCCGTCTCACCGCCCCGCGGCGCACCCGCGTGCTCGGCCGCCATGTAGGTGCTCTCGCGCTCGTCCCGCGTGGAGGTCCAGAGGTCGTGGGCCCGCGCCGGGTCGGCGCGGGCGGCGGCGTAGAACGCGTCCTGCTGCCCGCGCAGGAACTCACCGCGGGTGGGGCCGCTCCCGCTGACCGCCGCCACGGCGTCACGGGTGAAGTCGTAGTAGTAGACGTACTCGTTGGGCAGCGCTCCGAGCTCGCGCACCCAGTCCAGCCCGAACAGCTGACCCTCCTCGGTGGCGCCGAGCAGGGCGTCGTCCGCGAGGAGGCGCGGCAGGTGGTCGGTGCCGTCCCATGACAGCCCCCGCAGCCAGCCGAGGTGGTTCAGGCCCACGTAGTCGAGGTCGACCCGGGCGTCTGCGGGGATACCGAGCAGCCGGGCCGCCCTTTTGGCCATGGTGATCGGGGTGTCGCAGATGCCGACTACGCGGTCGCCGAGGACGGCTCGCATGGCCTCGGTGATCATGCCCGCGGGGTTGGTGAAGTTAATGACCCACGCGTCGGGCGCCACCACCCGGACGCGCTCGGCGACCGCCCGCGCGACGGGGATGGTGCGTAGCCCGTAGGCGATCCCCCCGGGGCCGGTGGTCTCCTGCCCCAGGACGCCGAGGTCCAGGGCGACGCGCTCGTCCTGCACCCGGGCGGCCAGCCCGCCCACCCGGATGGCCGAGAAGACGAAGTCCGCGCCCTCCAGAGCGGCGTCGAGCTCCGTCGTCGTCGTCACCCGGGGCGCACTCTCCGGCGACGCGGCTGCAACCGGCGCCAGCACGTGGGCCATGACGTCCAGACGGTCGGGGTCGGTGTCCTGCAGGACCACGTCGGTGACCCCCGCCCCCGTCGCGGCGAGCGCGGCATACACGAGCGGGGTGCGAAAACCCCCGCCGCCCAGCATGACCAGCCTCACGCCGCCTCCCTCACTGCAGCGCGAGGTGCGTGCGCACGGAGTCCGCGAGACGTTCGGCCACCGCCTGGGCCCGAGCCTCGTCGGCCGCCTCGACCATGACCCTCACCAAGGGCTCGGTGCCCGACTTCCGCAGGAGGACCCGACCCGACGAGCCGAGCTCCCGGGTCGCCTGTGCGACGTCGTCCTGAACCGCGGCGTGGGAGTCCACCAGGGACGTGTCGACGCCGCGTACGTTGATGAGCACCTGTGGTAGCCGGGTCATCACCCCGGCGAGGTCGGCCAGCGAACGACCGGTCTCGGCGACGCGGGCCGCCAGCATCAGGCCGGTGAGGACGCCGTCATCGGTCGTGCCGTGTTCGAGGAAGATGACGTGATCGCTCTGCTCCCCGCCGAGGGCGAACCCGCCGGCCTTCATGTCCTCGAGCACGTATCGGTCACCGACCGCGGTCTGGCGCACGACGACCGACTCGCGCCTCATTGCCTGGAGCATGCCGAGGTTGGACATCACCGTGGCCACCACGGTGTCCGCCGGCAGACGCCCCTTGTCGCGCAACGAGATCGCCAGCACCGACATGATCTGGTCGCCGTCGACCGGGCGCCCGAGACCGTCGACCGCGAGGCAGCGGTCGGCGTCACCGTCGTGGGCGATCCCCAGGTCGGCCCCGGCGGCCACCACCGCGGC
>JBDSYO010000349.1:0-6132 GCA_039925625.1 Lapillicoccus sp.
CTCCGTCGCCGGATCGCCGGCCACCCCCGTCACGGCGGGTGCGGCGTCCCGCCGGCGCGCCTCGCTGCTCGCCCGCACCGCGGTGGAGGGCACGCCCGGCCGGATGCGGCTGCTCGGGTTCGTCGCCGCCCTGGCCGCCGCCGTGTTCGGGATCGTCGGCGCCATGTCCCTGTGGTCGGCCACCGGAGCGCTCGACCGGGCCGACCTCAACACCCAGCAGGTCGTGCGCATCCAGGGCGTCTACGCCGACTTGGTGCGCGCCGACGCCGACGCCTCCAACGCGTTCCTCGTCGGCGGGGTGGAGGACGGCACCCAACGGGCCGACTACGACGCGGCCCTCGCTCGCGTGGCGAGCGGCATCACCGACGCGGCACGCGCGCAGCCGGCCGACAGCGTCGCGCTCGGCACCCTCAACACCAAGGTGCAGACGTACGCCTCGACCGTCGAGCAGGCGCGGGTCTACAACCGCCAGGGGCTGCCCGTCGGCGCGCAGTACCTCAACCAGGCCAGTGCCTCGCTGCGCTCCGACGTGCTGCCCGTCGTCGACGCGCTGAGGACGGCCAACAGCGAGCGGGCCAACGCCGAGTTCGCCGCGAGCAGCAGCCGGCCGGCCCTCTTCATCGCCGGCGTGGCCGCCCTCCTCGTGCTCGTCGCCATCATGGTCTGGCTGGCCCGCCGCACCCACCGCTACCTCAACATGTCGATGGGCCTCGGCGCGCTGCTCCTCCTCCTCGCCATGGGCCTCGGGGCGGTCACCCTGGGCGGGGTCGGCAGCCAGGTCACGTCGGTGCGCGACTCCGACTTCGCCTACACCGTCGCCGTCGCGTCGGCGCGCACCGCGGCGTTCGACGCGAAGTCCAACGAGAGCCTGACCCTGATCTCCCGCGGCTCCGGCGGGGCCTACGAGACGGCGTGGACGAAGCAGTACGCCACCGCCTTCAGCGCCCTCGCCGCCCTGCCCTCCACCGCGGAGACGAAGCTCAAGGGCGACCTGAGCGCCTACGAGACGGCGCACAAGGCCATCCGCAAGCAGGACGACGGCGGGCAGTGGGACCAGGCCGTCGCCTCGGCCACCAAGACCGGCACCGGCACAGCCAACCAGGCTTTCGCGCAGTTCGACGCCGACTCGGCGCAGTCCCTCGCCGGCTACAAGGCCCAGACCTCGGCCTCGCTCACCGCCCCGATCGCCTGGGTCACGGTGCTCGGCTGGGCCCTGCTCGCCCTGTGCGCCGGCGCCGCGCTGCTCGCGCTACGCGGCATGAACGAGCGGGTGGAGGAGTACCGATGACCACCTCGCTCGCGGTCCCGGCCCCTCGGGTCGCTGCCGGCGCGTCCGCCCTCGTGGCCGCCCTGCTGCTGGCCGCGTGCGGGTCGTCGGGCTATCCCCCGACGGTCGCCCCCACCGCGACGAGCTCGACGTCCGCCGCCGCGGGCTCCGGGGCCACGGCGACCCCGGCCGCGTGCACCAACGCGACCCAGTCCTACGACCCGCTGCCCGCCCCCACGGGAGGGGCCGCCGACGCCGCGCTCGCCGCGATCCGCAAGACGGGCTACCTGCGGGCCGGGGTCTCGGCCGACTCGCTGCTGCTCGGCTCGCGCAACCCGCTCACCGGGCAGATCGAGGGCTTCGACATCGACGTCGTGCACGCCATCGCCAAGGCGATCTTCGGCGACGAGAACAAGGTGCAGCTCGTGGTCATCCAGTCGGGCGACCGCATCCCCTACCTCAAGGACGACAAGGTCGACGTCGTCGTCCGCAACATGACGATGAACTGCGCCCGCTGGAACGACATCGCCTTCTCCGCGGAGTACTTTCAGTCGGGCCTGAAGATCCTCGTGCGCAAGGGCTCCGACGTGACCAGTCTCGCCGGGCTGGCCGGCAAGAAGGTCTGCGCTCCCAACAGCACGTCCACGATGGACGTCGTCCAGGCGACCGCCGGGGTGCAGGCGGTCGGCGCGGCGACGCATACCGGGTGCCTCGTGCTCTTCCAGCAGGGCAAGGTCGATGCCATCGCGGGCGACGACACCGTGCTCGCCGGGCTGGCCGCCCAGGACCCGTATGCGTCGGTACCGAAGATCGCGGCGCTCACCTCCGAGCCCTACGGCGTCGGGGTCAACAAGGACCGGGTCGACCTCGTGCGCTACGTCAACACGGTGCTCGACGCCTGGAAGACCGACGGGCGCTGGACGACGTCGTACGACAAGTGGTTCGCCGGACCCCTCGGCGCGGCTCCGCAGCCCCCGCCCTCGGTCTACGGCCGGGCGGCGTGAGCGCGATGTCGCTCGAGCTCTCCTCCCCCACGCCACCGGCCACCGGCGCCGCCCCCGAGGCGCCCGGCCGGCTCGGCTCGAGCGTCTCGCCGCAGGAGGCGTTCGTCTTCTTGCGCGACCTCGGCGTCTGGCGGGACAAGCGCAAGGACGAGCTCGACGCCCTCGACTCGGCGGCGCTCGCCTCCAGCGACCGGGACGCGTTCAGCCGCGACATGCTCGTGTCCATGGCGCTGTGGAAGGCCATCTCCGACCGCTACGACCTGCTCGAGGTGACCTTCGACAACGGCCGGGTCGGCGCCAAGGAGGCCGAGCGCATCTCCGCCCTGGTCTGGGGGCGGCTCGACGTCGCCCCGGGATCGGCCGCGGGCACGCTGGCGCCGTCGGTGTCGGGCGCCTTGGCGCTCTCGCTGCCGGAGGCCTGCCGGCTCTCCGACGCGATGACGTCGTCGCTGCGGGCCCGCCTGTCGCTCGAGCCGTCCGGCGCCGAGGTGGGTACCCGCCTGCGCTCGGTGCGCGAGACGGTAGAGCGGATCCGCGACCAGGTCGACACCGTGCCCACCGGGGCCGAGCGGGAGTCGGCGCGCACGATGCTCCAGCGCCTCGACCAGCGGCTCGGCGAGGTCACCGAGAAGGCCAAGCGCGGTGCCGACGTCGGTGGCCTGCTCGCTCCGCTGGAGTACGACGCCGCGACGGCCGAGCGCGACCTCATCGTCGGCGCCGGCCAGCGGCTCGACGCCGCCCGCGACGCCGTGCGGGCCCGGGCGCGGCGCGCCGAGCTGGCCGCGCGGGGCGCGGCCATCCGGCTCCTGGAGGACCAGTGCGTCGCCGCCGTGACGCCCGCGCCCACCCTGGCCATCCCCGACGTCACCGCGCTCGGCGACGTGCCCACGGATGTCCGGGGCGTCGAGGGCTACCTGCGCCGGCTCGACGCGGTGTCGCGAGCGCTGACCGCCGCCCAGACCGCCTACGCCGGCGCCCTCGCCGAGCGCGACGAGCTGGTCGGGGTGGCCGGCGCCTACCAGGCTCAGGCCCGCGCGACCGGCGCGGGCGGGCCCGACCTCGACGACCTGGCCGCCCGCCTCGAGGCGACCTTCGCCGCCACCCCGACCGACGTGCGGCGGGCCCGGGCCCTCATCGCCGCCTACCAGGCCTACGTCCGGTCGGTCACGACGCCTACCCACGGAGCGACGCGATGAGCCCCACGACCAGCGCGCCCGCCTGCACACAGCCGGGGTGTCAAGGGGAGATCCTCGACGGCTACTGCGACGTCTGCGGTATGCCCGGGGACCCGGCCATGGCTGCCCCGTCCGCTCCCGCCGTGGAGGGCGACGACGACGACGGCAGCGGCCTGCCGCCCGCCGTGCAGCAGCAGATCACCTCGTCGGTGCCGAACGGCACGCCCTGCCACCAACCCGGCTGCGGGGGGCACGTCCTCGACGGCTACTGCGACGTGTGCGGCGCCTCAGGTGGATCGCGCGAGCCCCTCACCTCGGCTTCGGTGCCCGCCGGCCTGGCCAGCTCGCCGTCCACCATGTCGCGCGCCAGCAACCGGCTCGCCTCGACCGCCCTCGGCTCGGCCCGGGTGGGCGGCAGCAAGACCACCCGCCGGGTGCGCAGTGAGTCGCAGCGGCTGCGCACGGCCCGGTTGGGCGCGGGGCTGACGACCATCCCGCCGATCCCGGCCATCGACGCGAGCACGGCGATCATGAAGGACCCGGTCGTCCCCGAGGACAAGCGCTTCTGCTCCCAGTGCGGCAGCCCGGTCGGGCGCGGCAAGGACGGCCGCCCGGGCCGCACCACGGGGTTCTGCCCCAAGTGCCGCCAGGCCTTCTCCTTCGACCCGAAGCTCCAGCCGGGCGACCTCGTCGCCGGGCAGTACGAGGTGGCCGGCTGCCTCGCCCACGGCGGTCTCGGCTGGGTCTACCTCGCCCGCGACACCAACGTGTCGAACCGCTGGGTCGTCCTCAAGGGCCTGCTCAACTCCGGCGACCCCGACGCGCTCGCGGCGGCGATCGCCGAGCAGCGGTTCCTCGCCCAGGTGTCGCACCCGCACATCGTCGAGATCTACAACTTCGTCACCCACGACGACGCGGGCTACATCGTCATGGAGTACGTCGGGGGCACCTCGCTGAAGTCGCTGCTGAAGCAGCGGATGCGCCGGGCGGGCCGCTACGACCCCATCCCCGCCGACCAGGCCCTGGCGTACATCGTCGAGATCCTGCCCGCCTTCCAGTACCTCCACGACCTCGGCCTCGTCTACTGCGACTTCAAGCCCGACAACCTCATCCAGGTCGGCGACATGGTCAAGCTCATCGACCTCGGCGGCGTGCGCCGGATCGACGACGACGACTCGGCGATCTTCGGGACCCTGGGCTACCAGGCGCCGGAGGTGGCGCAGCAGGGCACCACGGTCGCGTCCGACATCTACACGATCGGGCGCACCCTCGTCGTGCTCATGACCGAGTTCCGCGGCTACCAGTCGACCTACGTCGACTCCCTTCCCCCGGCCCCGACGACGCCGCTCTTCCAGCGGTACGACTCGCTCTACCGGCTGCTGCTCAAGGCCTGCGCGGCGTCGCCGGACGACCGGTTCGCCTCCGCCGACGAGCTGCGGGTGCAGATGCTCGGCGTGCTGCGAGAGGTCGTCGCGACCGACCAGCGGCAGTCCCGCGCCGTGGCCTCGGCCACCTCGCTGCTGTTCGAGGAGCCGGCGATCGAGACCGACGTGCTCGACTGGCGGACGCTGCCCAGCCTGCGCGTCGACCCCTCCGACCCCCAGGCCAGCTGGCTCCACGGGCTGTCGCGGGGCACCCCGCAGGAGCGCCTGGCTGCCCTCCAGCAGGCTCCCGGCCTCAGCCCGGAGGTCCATCTCGCCACCTGCCGGGCCGCCCTGGCCGCCGGGCAGCCCGAGCTCGTCGAGTCGGCCGCCAACGCCATGCTGCGGGTCGACCCGTGGGAGTGGCGGGCGGTGTGGATGCAGGGCCTGGCCGCGCTCCAGCACGGCGACCCGCGGCTCGCCCAGGGCGCGTTCAACGCGGTCTACGGTCAGGTGCCGGGCGAGCTGGCCCCCAAGCTGGCCCTCGCCTGCGCGTGCGAGGCCAGCAGCGAGCTCGACATCGCCGAGAGCCTGTATGCCGCGTGCGCCCGCACCGACGCCAACTTCACCCCTTCGGCGGCCTTCGGGATGGCCCGGGTGCGGGCCAAGCGTGAGGACGTGACCGGGGCGGTGCAGGCCCTCGACCTCGTGCCGGCCACCTCGCGGGCATACTCGCTGGCCCGCCAGATCCGGGCCGAGATCCTCACCGGCTCCGGCTCCGGGGTGCTGGCCCTGGCGCAGGCCTGGTCGAGTGTCGACCAGGTGCTCATGGACCCCCGCGAGCGCGCCGGGCTCGACGTGCGGATCTACGGCAAGGCGCTCGACGAGGTGGGTCGGCGCGGTGACCAGCCGGCCCTGCACGTGGGGGCGTTCCCGGCGACGGGGCGCGGGATGCGGGAGGCCCTCGAAGGCGCCCTGCGCCGGCTGGCCCGCCTGACCTCCGACCGCCGCGAGCGGGTCGAGCTCGTCGACCGCGCCAACGACGTGCGGCCCTGGACGCTGCGATGACCGCCCCCAGCCCGGCCCCCAGTCCGGCGGCCGACGCCGTCCCCGCGCCCACCGCGCCCACCGCGCCCGCGGGCGGTGCCTCGTGCCCGCGCTGCGGAGCGGAGCGCATCGCCGGGGCGGCCTTCTGCGAGGCCTGCGCCTTCGCGTTCACCGAGCCGGTGGCCGGCCCCGTCGGTCCCGGCGTGAGCGCCCACGGGGAGGAGTCGCCCCTCGACGTCGGCTGGACGGGCGCGGTGGTCCCGGAGGGCCGGCTCGCC
>JBDSYO010000350.1:0-3889 GCA_039925625.1 Lapillicoccus sp.
GTCCTACGATCAGGCCCGTGGCCGACCTGTTCGATGACTATCGCCTCGGGACCTCCTGGGACGAGATGCTCGGGGGGCCCAACGAGGCCCGCGGGCCCTACCGCGCCGTGCACCACACGCTGCGCGCGATGCACCCGGAAGCCCTGCGGGAACGGGCCGACTTCCTTGCCCGCAGCTTCCTCGACCAGGGGGTGACGTTCGACCACGCCGGCGTGGAGCGGCCGTTCCCGCTGGACGCCGTGCCGAGGGTCATCTCGGCCGAGGAGTGGGCGGTCGTCGAGCAGGGCGTCGAGCAGCGGGTCAGGGCCCTCGAGGCCTTCCTCTCCGACGTCTACAACCACTCCGACAGCGAGCCCACCGCCGTGCGCCAGGGCATCATCCCCTGGGAGCTCATCACGAGCTCGCCGCACTACCACCGCGCAGTGCACGGGATCCGCCCCGCGAACGACGTGCGCGCCCACGTGTCCGGCATCGACCTCATCCGCGACGAGGCCGGCACGTTCCGGGTCCTCGAGGACAACGTGCGGGTGCCGTCCGGGGTCAGCTACGTCATGGCCAACCGGCGGGCCATGACCAACGTCTTCCCGGAGGCCTTCGCGACCCTGCGGATCCGGCCGGTGCACGACTACCCCCGCATGCTGCTCTCGGCGCTGCGGGCCGCCGCGCCCGACGGCACGAACGACCCCACCGTGGTCGTGCTCACCCCCGGGGTCTTCAACAGCGCGTACTTCGAGCACACCCTGCTCGCGCGCACCATGGGCGTCGAGCTCGTCGAGGGCCGCGACCTCATCTGCTCCGGCGGCGTCGTCAAGATGCGCACCACGCAGGGCGAGCAGCCCATCGACGTGATCTACCGGCGCATCGACGACGAGTACCTCGACCCGGTGCACTTCCGCGGGGACTCGATGCTCGGGGTCACCGGCCTCGTGGCGGCGATGCGAGCCGGACGGGTGAGCGTGGCCAACATGATCGGTAACGGGGTGGCCGACGACAAGCTCGTCTACAGCTACCTGCCCGCCCTGACGCGTCACTACCTCGACGAGGACCCGATCCTGCCCAACGTCGACACCTACCGGTGCATCGAGCCGGAGGCTCTGGCCTACGTCGTGTCCCACCTCGAGGAGATGGTCGTCAAGCCGGTCGACGGGTCCGGCGGCAAGGGTCTGGTCGTCGGTCCGGCCGCCGACGGCGCCACGCTCGACGCCCTGCGGCAGCGGCTGCTCGACGACCCCCGCGGCTGGATCGCCCAGCCGGTGGTCCAGCTCTCCACGGTGCCGACCCTCATCGACGGGCGCCTGGCCCCGCGACACGTCGACCTGCGCCCCTTCTCGGTCAACGACGGCACCACGGTCCGGGTCCTGCCCGGAGGCCTGACCCGGGTCGCCCTGCCGGAGGGCCAGCTCGTCGTCAACTCCAGCCAGGGCGGTGGGTCGAAGGACACCTGGGTCCTGTCCAACCTCAAGGGCCACGCCCCGCGCCGAGCGAGCCAGCACGACGTGCGGGAGATCGTCGTCATGGCCGCTCCCGACACCTCGCCCGAGGACCCCCTCGGCCAGCAGCAGCAGCAGCAACAACAACAACAACAGCAGCAACAGCTCAGACATGTCCGGGACGTCACGGCGCCGAGCCCCACGGACGGTGCGCCGTGCTGAGCCGCATCGCCGAGTCGCTGTTCTGGATCGGCCGCTACGTCGAGCGGGCCGACGGTACGGCGCGCATCGTCGACGCCGCGCGCCTGCAGATGCTCGAGGAGTCGGGCCAGTCGGAGGAGACCACCGCCCGCGTCATCCTCCAGGTCATCATGGGCCTCGACCCCGGCCCCGGCACCGTCTCCTACGCGACCGTCTGCAACCGTCTCGTCCTCGACGCCGAGCACTCCAGCTCGATCGCCGGCGCGTGGCGGGCGGCCCGCGAGAACGCCCGTCGGGCCCGCGAGACCGTCTCGACCGAGCTGTGGGAGGCCATCAACACCGCCTGGAACCGCTGGAGCGGCTTCGAGACCGACCAGGTCACCGCCCGCCAGCTCGCCTGGGTACGGGAGCGCGCGGCCCTCGTGAGCGGGGTGGCCGACTCGACCATGAGCCACGACCAGGCCTGGGGCTTCATGGCCCTCGGCCGCTCGCTCGAACGGGCCGATATGACGGCGCGGCTCGTCGCCACCGGCGCGCTGCCCCACGCCGGCCCGCCGTGGTCGACCATCCTGCAGAGCTGCGGCGCGCAGCAGGCCTACCTGCGCACCAACCGGGGCCTCATCCGCGACGACCGGGTGGCGGCCTTCCTCGTGCTCGACCGGCAGTTCCCGCGCTCGGTCCTCTTCGCCCTGGCCGAGGCCGAGCGCCGCCTCGAGTCGATCGACCCCGCGACCGAGCGGATGGGCATCCCCGACGAGGCCCGCCGACGGCTCGGCCGGATCCGCACCAGCCTGGAGTACCGCCCCGTGTCCGACGTCATGGCCGACCTGCCCGCGCAGATGCGGCGGGTGCAGTCGGCGGTCACCGGCGCGTCCGACGCGGTCGGCCGGCGCTACTTCCCGGTCGGCACGGTCACGACGTGGGTGGAGGAGTACGCGTGACCCTGACGGCCGGCGAGGTACGGCGGCACCGGATCGTGCACAAGACGTCGATCGGCTACGTCAAGCGCGCGACCGCCTCCTACAACGAGCTGCGGATGACACCGGCGACCGAGCCCGGGCAGACCACGCTCGAGAACCGGCTCCGCGTGCGGCCGATGACGTGGAGCCACGTCTACCGCGACTACTGGGGCGCCCACGTCACGGCGATGGAGGCGATCGGCGACCACTCCGCCCTCGAGATCGAGGCCACGAGCACCGTCGAGCGGGCCAACACCGTCCCGCTGCCCGAGGGCGGCTCCTGGGACGACCTACGCGACGCCACCCTGCGCGACCGCCTTATCGAGTTCCTCGGGCTCGACGACCGCGTCCGCCCGTCGGAGGAGCTGCTCGAGCTCGCCCACGAGGCGCGGGGGCCGCGCTCGCCGCGCGACACGGCATACCGGGTGGTGGAGGTCGTGCGCCAGCGGATGACCTACGAGACGGGGGTGACCAACGTGCACTCGGGCGCGCAACAGGCCTGGTCGGAGGCGCGCGGGGTGTGCCAGGACTTCGCCCACGTGACGATCGGGGCGCTGCGCGGCCTGGGTATGCCGGCGCGCTACGTCAGCGGCTACCTCGCCCCCAAGCGCGACAGCGAGGTGGGCGAGACGAGCAAGGGGGAGAGCCACGCCTGGGTGGAGTTCTGGGACGGCGGCTGGGTGCCCTTCGACCCCACCAACGGGGTCTTCGTCGGCCTCGACCACGTCGTCGTCGTGCGGGGGCGCGACTACAGCGACGTGCAGCCGTTCAAGGGCGTGTTCTCCGGTGCGGCCGACTCCACACTCACGGTCGAGGTGAGCTTCACCCGGCTCCGCTGACCGGGCCGCGCTGCGCGCCCCGTGACCGCATACCCTGGTGGGCGCGATGACGAGCAGCCCGAGGACCTACGACGTACGCACCCACGGGTGCCAGATGAACGTGCACGACAGCGAGCGGCTGGCGGGCCTGCTGGAGACGGCGGGCTACGTCGATGTCAACGCGCTGACCGGTTCCGACCGGCCCGAGACCGCCGACGTGGTCGTCTTCAACACCTGCGCGGTGCGCGAGAACGCCGACAACAAGCTCTATGGCAACCTCGGTCAGCTTCGCCCGGCCAAGATCAAGAACCCTGCCATGCAAATCGCGGTGGGCGGCTGTCTCGCGCAGAAGGACCGTGCCACGATCGTGGACCGCGCCCCCTGGGTGGACGTCGTCTTCGGCACCCACAACATGGGCTCGCTCCCGGCGCTGCTGGATCGCGCTCGGCACAACAAGCAGGCCGAGGTCGAGATCCTTGAG
>JBDSYO010000351.1:0-4244 GCA_039925625.1 Lapillicoccus sp.
CGAGGCCGACCACATGGCCGAGATGGGCTTCCTGCCGGAGATCTCCCAGGTCCTCGACCGCATCCCCGAGGGCGGCCAGCGCCTGCTGTTCTCGGCCACCCTCGACCGCGGGGTCGACGGCCTCGTGGCGCGCTATCTCACCGACGCGGTCACCCACTCGACCGACGACGCCACCGCCTCCGTCACGACGATGGCGCACCACGTGCTGCTCATCGACCCGCAGCACAAGAAGGTCATCACCGCCGAGGTCGCCAACCGCGACGGCCGCACCCTCGTCTTCGTGCGCACCAAGCTGGGCGCCGACCGCGTCGCCGAGCAGCTGCGTGAGCAGGGCGTCATGGCCGCCTCACTGCACGGCGGCCACAGCCAGGGCCTGCGCAACCGGGTGCTCGGCGGGTTCCGCGACGGGTCGCTGCCTGTGCTCGTCGCGACCGACGTCGCCGCCCGCGGCATCCACGTCGACGACGTGTCGGTCGTGCTCCAGGTCGACCCGGCCGCCGACCACAAGGACTACCTGCACCGCTCGGGCCGCACCGCCCGTGCGGGGGAGAAGGGCACCGTCGTGACCCTGGCCCTGCCGCACCAGCGCCGCACGATGGAGCGCCAGCTCCGCGACGCCGGCGTCGACGCCGTGCCGACCCGCGCCGTCCCCGGCGACGACGTCCTGGCCGCCACGGGCGCCCGCTCGCCCAGCGGTGTCCCGGTGGCCGAGGACGCCTACCGTCGCCTCATCGAAGGCGAGCGTCGCCCCGGGCGTGGGGCCGGCCGCCCCGGTGGCCCGGCCGGTGCCCGCGGCCCGCGCGGCGGCAACGCCGGTGCACGTCACGGCGGCCCCCGTCAGGGTGGTCAGGGTGGCGGCGAGCGCCGTCCCCGCAGCGGGTACCAGCGCACCAGCTGACCACCACTCCAGGCACCCCATGAGGAGCGCCGTGCACGAGACCCGTGCGCGGCGCTCCTCATCTGCGTGCCCCCGTGCGCTGCGCGCCTCCAGGGTGGGAAAATCGGCGGGTGCCTGACGACGCCGACCCCCCGGGCTTCCTCGCGGGACGCCTGCTCGTGGCCGCGCCGCAGGTCGAGGAGCAGACGTTCCGCCGCTCCGTCGTGCTCGTGCTCCACCACGACGAGAACGGCGCCCAGGGCGTCATCCTCAACCGGCCGATCGACGCCGACATCGACGCGGTCCTGCCGGGCTGGAAGTCGGTGGCCACCACCCCGCAGACCATGTTCCAGGGCGGGCCTGTCGAGCTCGACTCGGCGATCGGCCTGGTGACGGTTCCCGGCGACGCGCCGGAGCCGATGGGCGTCAAGCCGCTCTTCGGCGGTCTCGGCCTGGTGGACCTCGACGCCCCGCCCGCCCTCGTCGCCGCCGAGGTGGCCGGGATGCGGATCTTCGTCGGGTACGCCGGCTGGTCACCCGGTCAGCTCGAGCTCGAGATCCGGCGCGGTGACTGGTACGTCGTGACGAGCGAGGCGCGCGACGCCTTCTCCTCCGCCCCCGAGAGCCTCTGGTCCGACGTCCTCGCCCGCCAGCGGGACAACCTCAAGCTCGTCGCCGGCTTCCCCGACGACCCGAACCTCAACTGATGAGCGGGAAGCCCTACCGCGAGAGTTGGGTCGACCGGCAGATCCGCGAGGCGCAGGAGCGCGGCGAGTTCGACAACCTGCCCGGTGCCGGTAAGCCGCTCGGCGACCTCGGCGACCTCGGCGATCCCAACGACCCCGACTGGTGGGTGCGGCGCTACATCCAGCGCGAGAAGCTCGACATCAGCGGTGCCCTCCCCACGCCACTCGCGCTGCGCAAGGAGGCCGCGTCCTTCCCCGGCTCCCTCGCCGATGTCGCCCGTGAGGACGACGTGCGCGAGATCCTCGAGGACTTCAACCGCCGGGTGAAGGTCGACCGGCTGCGGCCGGCGGTCGGGGCCATGCCGCCGCTCATCGCCCGCACCGTCGACGTCGACGAGGTCGTCGAGCAGTGGCGGGCTCTGCGTGCCGACCTGGCCCGGGCGGCCGCGGCCGTCCGCCCCGTCCCCACGCCGGCCCCGCCCACACAGGCCTGGTGGCGGCGCTATCGCCGACCCCGCGGCTGACGGCCCGACCCGTCGCGTCCTGGTCCGCTGCATACACTTCCCGTATGCCTCTCGACATGCCGCCCGACCCCTTCGAGCCGCAGCCCCAGCCCTCCGGTCCCGGCACCTCGACGAGTGTGCTCGAGCGCGAGCAGGTCGAGGAGCAGGTCGCCGAGCCCGGCGACCACGAGCGGTTCGCGCACTATGTGCGCAAGGAGAAGATCCTCGAGAGCGCCCTCTCCGGTGATCCCGTCATCGCCCTGTGCGGCAAGGTCTGGATACCGGGCCGCGACCCGAAGAAGTTCCCGGTCTGCCCGACGTGCAAGGAGATCTACGAGGGCATCCGCAAGCGCGAGGGCCACGACGACGGACCGAAGTAGCGGCAGCAGCGGGTACGGCTACCTCGTCGTACCGCCCACCGCGACCAGGTAGCCCCACGCCGGCAGCGTGACGCCCGGAACGTCCCCTCGGGGGTGAATTTCCGCTGGTTCAGCTGTAGATGGCCGCCGACTCGGCCCACGCCGGGTGGGTCAGCTGCACCTCACGCGCGGGGCGGTAGCGGCTGGTACTCACGTCGGTGGAGGTCACGCGGACGGTTCTGGCGCACTCCCCGCCGCCGCCATGAGTAGTGGACCGGTGCGATGCTCGATCCGGGTGGCCAGCGAGATCGCCGTCGCGGCCCGCACGACGTGGGCGTCGTCGACGACGAGGTCGATGACCCGCTGGAGGTCGGCGTTGTCTCGCGCGACGACCCGGACGAACAGGTCGCCGGAGCCGGTGATCGTATGCGCCTCGAGCACCTCGGGGATGCCGGTCAGGTGCTCGACGACGGGGCCGTGGCCCCGCCGCTGGCGGATCTCGAGGGTGCAGAACGCAGTGACGGGATAGCCCAGCGCGGCGGGGTCGAGGGTCGGTGCGAGCGAGCGGACGACCCCGCGCTCGACGAGCCGGTCGAGGCGCGCCTGTACGGTGCCCCGCGCCACCCCGAGCCGCCGGGAGGCGCCCAGCACCCCGACCCCGGGGTCGTCGGTGTAGAGCCGGATGATGCGGGCGTCGAGCTCGTCGACGGTAGGCCGATCCATGCACACAGTGTCCAGTCCTTCGCGGCACAGGGGCAACAACCTGTACACGGTGATCACCGTGTCGGTGTCCGGTTGACCAGGGTCGCGGCCCGTCGCATGCTGCGACCATGACAACGACGTCCGCGTTGCGCGACCACCAGCCCACCGACGACCTCACCCCGCTCGAGCGGGAGGCCGGCTTCGACGTCGACCAGCTCAAGCAGCTCGTGGGTCTCGTGCCCTACGACGAGGCCCAGGACGTCTTCCCCGTCACCGGGTGGGACGCCATCGTCTTCGTCGTCGGCAACGCCACGCAGACCGCGCACTACTACCAGGCGGCCTGGGGGATGGACCTCGTCGCCTACCGCGGCCCCGAGACCGGCTACCGCGACCACAAGTCCTACGTGCTCGAGTCGGGCTCCATCCGCTTCGTCATCTGCGGAGCGGTCGACCCCGACAGCCTGCACGCCGACCACCACCGCACCCACGGAGACGGCGTCGTCGACATCGCTCTCGAGGTGCCCGACGTGGACCGCTGCATCGCCCAGGCCAAGCGGGCCGGAGCGACCGTCCTCGCCGAGCCCCACGACGAGACCGACGAGCACGGCACGCTGCGGATGGCGGCCATCGCCACCTACGGCGACACCCGGCATACCCTCGTGCAGCGCGTGGTCGACGGTCACCGCTACGCCGGCCCCTACCGCCCCGGCTTCGAGCCCGCGTCGTCCACCGTGGCCCGTCGCTCGGGGCAGCCGAAGCGGCTCTTCCAGGCGCTGGACCACATCGTCGGCAACGTCGAGCTGGGCCAGATGGACGAGTGGGTGAGCTTCTACAACCGGGTCATGGGCTTCGTGAACATGGCCGAGTTCGTCGGCGCGGACATCGCCACCGACTACTCCGCGCTGATGTCGAAGGTCGTCGCCAACGGCAACCACCGTGTCAAGTTCCCGCTCAACGAGCCGGCCGTCGGCAAGCGCAAGAGCCAGATCGACGAGTACCTCGAGTTCTACCGCGGCCCGGGCGCCCAGCACCTCGCCGTCGCCACGAACGACATCCTGGCGACGGTGGACGCGTTGCGCGACAACGGCGTCGAGTTCCTCGACACGCCCGCGTCGTA
>JBDSYO010000352.1:0-2831 GCA_039925625.1 Lapillicoccus sp.
TCCTCGAAGGCGCTACGCGCCCCGAGCGACGTCCTGGTGCACCTGCGCCGGGCGCGCGACCTGGCCGACCGGGAGTATGCGCACGAGGTGGACCTCACCCGGCTCGCGGCCGCCGCCGGGCTCTCGAAGTACCACTTCCTGCGGCTCTTCACGGCGACCTACGGGCTGACCCCGGCCCAGTACGTCTCCACGCGGCGGATCGAGCGGGCCCAGGACCTGCTCCGCTCGACCAACCTGACCGTCACCGAGGTCTGCCACGCCGTGGGCTTCAGCTCGCTCGGCTCGTTCTCCAGCCGGTTCCGCGCGGTGGTCGGCGAGACGCCGTCGGCCTTCCAGGAGCGCTACGCCGCGGCGGGCGTCCCCCGCATACCGGGCTGCTACGTGTTCATGTGGGGCCTCGCCGAGCGACGAGAACCCTCCGCAACGCAGGAGAAGCGCCCGAGCCGACCGGCGCCGTAGCGTCGTCCTCATGATCAAGGACATCAGCATTGTCAGCGTTTTCGTCAAGGACCAGGACGAGGCCAAGAAGTTCTACACCGAGGTCATGGGCTTCACCGCGGGCGACGACGTCACCCTCGGCGAGGGCTACCGGTGGTGCACCGTCATCAACCCCCGCCAACCCGAGCTCATGATCAACCTCACGATCCCCGGTCCCCCCTTCGACCCCGACCTCGTCGAGGCCATGAAGCGCGCCCAGGACGCCGGCGGCCTCAACGGCCTCGGCTTCTCGGTCGACGACTGCCACCAGACCTACGCAGACCTCACGGCCAAGGGCGTGGAGTTCGTCCAGCCGCCGTCCGACCGGCCCTACGGGATCGAGGCCGTGTGCCGCGACAACTCGGGCAACTGGATGGTGCTCGTCGAGCAGAACAACGCGGCGGTGACGTCGGCCGACTTCGACGCGCAGTGACCTCGGTCGCCCTGCTTTCGGACGTCCACGGCGTGCTCCCGCTGCTCGAGGCCGTGCTCGCCGAGCCGGACGTGCGCAGCGCCGACCTCGTCGTCGTCACGGGCGACCACGCCGCCGGCCCGATGCCGGTGCCGACGCTCGACGCGCTGGTGGCCCTCGGCGAGAGGGCCGTGCTCGTGCGCGGCAACGCCGACCGCGAGCTGGTCGACGTGGCGCGGGGCGGCCCCAGCGAGCACCCGGAGTCGCAGTGGGCGGGCCGGCAGCTGCGGCGCGACCAGGTCGACCTCCTCGCCGCCCTCCCGCATCCCGTCACCCTCGAGCTGGACGGGTTCGGCCCGGCGGTGTTCTGCCACGGCACCCCGCGCGACGACGAGGAGGTGGTGCTCGTCGACACCCGTCTCGAGCGCTGGGCCGAGGCCTTCGCC
Organism: Lapillicoccus sp.; assembly: GCA_039925625.1. Lineage (GTDB taxonomy): Bacteria > Actinomycetota > Actinomycetes > Actinomycetales > Dermatophilaceae > Lapillicoccus. The sequence goes on from JBDSYO010000352.1 coordinate 1,336, forward strand.
GGCCTCGCGCCCGACGTGGCGCTCGTCGGCTGCGGCCACACCCACATGCCCTTCGTGCGCCTCGTCGACCGGCGGATCGTCGTCAACCCCGGCAGCGTCGGTATGCCGTACGGCAGGGCCGGGGGCGCCTGGGCACTGCTGCGGGGCGGGCAGGTGAGCCTGCGGCACACCGATGTCGACGTCGATGCCGTCTGCGCGCGGATCGAGGCGGAGTCCACGTACCCCGACCGCGCCGCATGGGCAGCCGAGTACGTGCGGTCGACGAACAGCGACGTCGACGCCCTCACCGCCTTCGGACCCCGCGACGGTCGCCGCACCTGACGAGAGGCTCAACGCATACCCCTTGCGTTATATATCGTTCTCGGTATGCTTCGGAGATGGACGTCGTGCTCCACGCGCTGACCGACCCGCACCGGCGGGTCATGGTCGAGGCGCTCAGCGGGGGCGACGCCACCGCCGGCGCCCTGTGCGCGCTCGTGCCCATCGCCCAGCCGGGCGCTTCGCGGCACCTCGCGGTGCTGCGGGACGCCGGCCTCGTCGAGGTGCGCCAGCAGGGCCGGCAGCGCGTCTACTCGCTGCGGCCCGAGGCGTTCACCGAGGTGAGCGACTGGCTCGAGGAGCGACGGGCGACGTGGGAGCACCGGTTCAGCGCGCTGCACACCGAAGTGACGCGCGGCAAGCGACAACGACGGGAGACGAGATGACCACCGTGCAACGCGGCACCCTCATGGGTGCGGTCTATGCCGAAGCAGGGGCCGGGACGGTGCGGATGGAGGACGTCTTCGACACCGACGTCGACGACCTTTGGGCCGCCGTCACGCAACCCGAGCGGCTGGCCCGGTGGGTGGGCACGGTCGAAGGCGACCTGCGGCCGGGTGGTCGCTTCACCGCGGCGTTCACCAGCAGATGGGAGGGCCCTGGGCGGGTGGAGATGTGCGAGGCGCCCCACCACCTGCTCGTCACCCTGGAACAGGGGTCGAGCGACGAGACCCGAGTCGAGGCCTGGCTGACCGCCGACGGCGAGCGCACCCGGCTGGTCGTCGAGGAGCGCGGCCTCCCCCTCGACCGCGCGCCCGACCACGGAGCGGGCTGGCAGGTGCACGTCGAGGACCTGGGGGCCTACCTCGAGGGCCGGGCCACGAGCACCTGGCACGACCGATGGGTCGAGCTCCAGAGCGACTACCGCCCGGCGGGAGCGTGAGCGCGCCTGACCGCGGCGCGCTGTTGGGCTTCCTCGGCCACCAGCGCGCCGCCGCCCTCGCCGTCGTGGCCGATCTCGACGAGGCCGACCTGCGTCGTTCGGTGGTCCCGAGCGGCTGGACCCCGCTCGGGCTGGTCGAGCACCTGGCCCACGCCGAGCGGTTCTGGGGCCAAGTGGTGCTCACGGGCCAGGTCGTCGACCGGCCCTGGGTCGACACGGGAGCGGACTCCGCCTGGACGAGCGACGGGCACGAGGTCGGCGACGTCGTCGGCTTCTACGCCGACTCGTGCAAGCG
>JBDSYO010000353.1:0-4922 GCA_039925625.1 Lapillicoccus sp.
GAGGGGCTCCTCGCCGTCTACTCCCTCTCCAAGCAGTCCAACCTCGCCGGTTACCGTGCCGCCTTCGTCGCCGGTGACCCCGCGCTGGTCCGGACCCTGCTCGAGGTGCGCAAGCACGCCGGGATGATCGTCCCGTGGCCGGTGCAGCGGGCCATGCTCGCCGCCCTCGGCGACGACACCCACGTCGCCGAGCAGAAGCAGCGGTATGCCGCCCGCCGCGCCGCGCTGATGGAGACCGTCGAGCGGGGCGGGTTCCGCGTCGACCTGTCCGATGCGGGCCTCTACCTGTGGGCCACACGCGACGAAGACGGGTGGGCCAGCGCCGCGTGGCTGGCCGAGCGCGGCGTCCTCGTGGCGCCCGGGTCGTTCTACGGAGCAGCGGGCGCCAAGCACGTGCGGGTGGCCCTCACCGCGACCGACGAGCGGGTGGCGGCGGCAGCATCGCGCTGGTGAGGGCGGACGTCCGTCCCAGCGGTGGCCGTAGCGGCCGTGATAGCGGGCCCCGAGTTGTTGCAGCGACCAGGAGGCCGCTACGAGAGCCGCTGCGACGGGGAACCGAGCGGCGTCCGGAGGGCGGCACCGCCCTTCAGGCTTCGAGCTACCGCGCGGTAGCGTGGGTGAACCGTCGACACCCACCGGCGCGACCCCAACGCGGAGGTAAGCCACCGATGACCAGCCACGCAGCCGAGGCCACGCTCACGCTCCAGGACAAGAGCCTCACCCTGCAGGGGGTGCCCGCCACCGACGGAGCCGACGCCCTCAGCGTCTCCAACCTGCTCAAGGAGACGGGCACGGTCACCTACGACGCCGGGTTCGTCAACACCGCGTCGTGCAAGAGCGCGATCACCTACATCGACGGCGACGCGGGCATCCTGCGCTACCGCGGCTACCCCATCGAGCAGCTGGCCGAGAAGTCCTCGTTCGTCGAGGTGTCCTACCTGCTCATCTACGGCGAGCTGCCCACGCAGACCCAGCTGGCCGAGTTCGAGGACCGCATCCGCCGCCACACGATGCTCCACGAGGACCTCAAGGCGTTCTTCAGCGGCTTCCCCCGGGACGCGCACCCGATGCCGGTGCTCTCGTCGGCGGTGTCGGCGTTGTCGACCTTCTACCAGGACAGCCTCGACCCCTTCAACAAGCAGCAGGTCGAGCTCTCCACGGTGCGGCTCATGGCCAAGCTGCCGACCATCGCGGCGTATGCGCACAAGAAGTCGGTGGGGCAGCCGTTCCTCTACCCCGACAACTCGCTGTCGCTCACCGAGAACTTCCTGCGGATGACGTTCGGGTTCCCCGCGGAGCCCTACGAGCTCGACCCCACGCTGGTCAAGGCCCTCGACCTGCTCTTCATCCTCCACGCCGACCACGAGCAGAACTGCTCGACCTCGACGGTGCGGATGGTGGGCAGCGCCCAGGCCAACCTCTTCGCGTCGGTGTCGGCCGGGATCAACGCCCTCTTCGGACCGCTCCACGGCGGGGCCAACCAGGCCGTGCTCGAGATGCTCGGCAAGGTGCAGCGGGCCGACTACGACGTCGACACGTTCATGAAGAAGATCAAGAACAAGGAGGACGGCGTCCGGCTCATGGGCTTCGGGCACCGCGTCTACAAGAACTACGACCCGCGGGCCGCGATCATCAAGAAGACCGCCGACGAGATCATCGCCAAGCTCGGCGGCGACGACGAGCTGCTCGACATCGCCAAGCGCCTGGAGGAGATCGCCCTCTCGGACGACTACTTCGTGGAGCGCAAGCTCTACCCCAACGTCGACTTCTACACCGGACTGATCTACAAGGCGATGGGCTTCCCCGACAAGATGTTCACCGTCCTCTTCGCCATCGGCCGGCTGCCGGGCTGGATCGCCCAGTGGCGCGAGATGATCGAGGACCCCGAGACCAAGATCGGCCGCCCGCGGCAGGTCTACACCGGGGCCACGGAGCGCGACTACCTGGCGCTCGGCCACCGCTGACGGCTCCCGTCACCGGGCAGGCCTGGTTCAGTCGGACCGGGCCTGCTCGGCGTCGCCCAGGTCCTCCCGATCCACCGGTGACCGTCCCCGCCGGCGGCCGTAGGCGCGCACGATCGGACCGTAGCTGAGCCCGTGCAGGACGACGCTCATCAGCACCGTGATGACCATGACCTCGCCCACGAAGTCGTTCTTCGGAGGGGACAGGCTGACGTAGGCCAGGAGCCCGAACACGATGGAGGCGAGCCCGCGCGGGCCGACCCAGCCGAGGAACAGCCGGTCGACGATCGGGACGTCCGTCCGCAGCAGCGACAGCATGACCGGCAGGACCCGCGCCACCGAGATGACGAGTACGGCGTAGATCGCGATGGCCAACGAGGTTCCGTCGAACAGGGTCTCGGTGATGAGCCGCCCGAAGATGAACCAGATGAACAGCCCGAGCAGGGTGCCCGTGTCCTCGCTGAAGTGCAGGGCGTCGGCGGGCAGGTTCCGGGTCGCCGGCGCGAAGATCACCCCGGCCACGAAGGCGGCCACGAACCCGTTGCCGCCCCAGACGTTGGCCAGCCCGTAGGCCATGACCGGCAGGGCGAGCACCGCCAGCCGGAGTGCGGACGGCTGGGTCCACTCCCGGGCGTACGCCTGCTTGAGCAGCCAGCCCGCCGGCCAGCCGACCGCAGCGCCCACGGCGACCGCGACGAGCAGGGCGGGCACGGCAGAGAGCAGCGCGCCGAGGTCGGGAGCGCCGCCCTCCTGGGTGTGGGCGGCTGCGAGGCAGAACAGGAAGATCGGCGCGACAGCCCCGTCGTTGTAGCCGCTCTCGACGTTGAGCAGGTGGCGCAGCCAGCCGGGCACCCGGCGGTCGCGGATCACGGCGGCGGCCGGGGCGAGGTCGGTCGGCATGACGATGGTCGCCATCGCCGCCAGCAGCCAGAAGCTCTCGGACGGGAAGACCAGCGCCCCGATGAGGACGGCCGCGACGAGGGAGAGCGGCAGGGCGACCAGCAGCAGCCGCAGGGTGAGCTTCGGGCGGGCGCCGAGCATCCCGCCGCGCACCTCGGTCGCGTCGACGAAGAGCAGGACGGCGAGCACGACCTCCACGGCCCGTTCGACCGAGCTCGTGTCCAGATCGAGTGCGAAGACGGGGTCGGCGCCGGCGGTGAGGACCGTCCCGGCGACGACCATGGCGATCGGGGCGGTGACACTCCACCGGGCCAGGCGACCGGCGACCAGCCCCCACGCCAGGAGGATGGCCATGATCGCGACCAGGGCGAGCACGTCGACCTCCGAGGATGGGAGCGGGCGGTGCGGTCCCGGCGAGCCCGCATCGGCAATCTACGGCCGTGTCCGTCCGGGCGGAAGGATGCCCCGCTCCATAGACTCAGGTGTGACCAGCCCGGCATCGTCGCCGCCCACGCCGCCAGAACCGCCGGACTCCAGCTGCAGCAAGGACCGGGACCGCGCCGCCCGCACCTCGGGCGACAAGACCGACACCCCGCCCCCGTCCGCGGGCGGACACGGTGGCCGCGTCCGGCCGGCGACGGCGGGGCTGGTGCTCGGCGCCCTCGGGGTCGTCTTCGGCGACATCGGCACCAGCCCCCTGTATGCCCTGCAGACGGTCTTCTCGCTCGACCAGGGCGAGGTCAAGCCCACCCCGGAGGACGTCTACGGCGTCATCTCCCTCGTCTTCTGGTCGGTGACGGTGATCGTCTCCGTGAAGTACGTGCTCGTCGTCATGCGGGCCGACAACGAGGGTGAGGGCGGCGTCATGGCGCTGGCCGCCCTGGCCCGCCGGCTGCTCAGCTCGACATCGAAGCGGACCCGGGTGGTCATGGCTCTCGGCGTCCTCGGTGCGTCACTGTTCTACGGCGACTCGGTCATCACCCCGGCGATCTCGGTGCTCTCGGCGGTCGAGGGCATCACCGTCACCAACCCCGGGCTCGCCCCGTTCGTCGTGCCGATCGCCGCGACCATCCTCACCGGGCTCTTCGCGGCCCAGCGCTTCGGCACGGGGAAGGTCGGCGCCCTCTTCGGGCCGATCATGCTGGTGTGGTTCCTCGCCATCGCGGTGGCGGGCCTGAGCCATGTCGTCGGTGACATCGCCATCGCCAAGGGGCTCTCGCCGACCTTCGCCATCGGTTTCATCGCGGCGCATCCGTTCATCGCCTTCGTCGCACTCGGCGCCGTGGTGCTCTCCATCACCGGCGCGGAGGCGCTGTACGCCGACATGGGCCACTTCGGCCGACCGGCGATCAGCCGGGCGTGGTTCTGGGTCGCTTTCCCTGCCCTCGTGCTCAACTACCTCGGCCAGGGGGCGCTGATCCTCAAGGACCCCAAGGCCATCAGCAACCCGTTCTTCCTCCTCGTGCCGGGCTGGGCCACCATCCCCATGGTGGTGCTCGCGACCGCGGCCACAGTCATCGCCTCCCAGGCCGTCATCTCCGGCGCCTTCTCGATGTCCCGGCAGGCGGTGCAGCTCGGATTCCTGCCGCCGCTGACCGTGCGTCAGACCTCGGACGAGGAGCAGGGCCAGATCTACCTGCCGTTCGTCAACGCCGCGCTCTTCGTCGTGGTGCTGGTGCTCATGGTGACGTTCGGATCGTCGCAGCGGCTCGCGACCGCATACGGCGTCTCCGTCACCGGGGCCCTGCTCATCGACACACTGCTGCTGCTGAGCATCGCCAGGATCCTCTTCGGCTGGTCGACGTGGAAGCTCGTCCTCGCCGGCGTCGCCTTCGGCGGCATCGAGGTCGCGTTCCTCAGTGCCAACCTGACGAAGATCCTCACCGGTGGCTGGCTGCCGCTGCTCATCGCCGCGGTGATGGTCACGGTGATGTCGACGTGGCAGCGGGGACGGCAGCTCATCATCCGCAACCGCACCGAGGTGGAGGGCTCGCTCTCCGACTTCGTCGAGCAGCTGTCCGCCCAGCACCTCGTGCGGGTGCCCGGGGTCGCGGTGTTCCC